>NZ_KV804201.1:45997-69997 GCF_001811305.1 Streptococcus sp. HMSC056C01 | reverse complement strand
TGGTTTGAATTTGATTTTCGAAGAGTATTATTTTCAAAACTAGTGCAATCTTATCCTACTTATTTTTCGTATATGGGCTTTCTCAGTTGACTCTTGTTATCCAAAACTATTGGAAATTTTCTTCTCAGATTGGCAATTTTTTCTGGATTCGAAATCTTATCAGTCTTGCCTTTATTGGCATTATGATAGGTATTTTAGTCAAGACAGGACATGGATATCTTTTTGTTATTCCAAAGAAAAAATGGCTTTGGTATACAGTTTTGACGATTCTCGTAACTGTACTTTCCATATCTTTTAATTTTCAAACTGCGAGACATGTACAATCAACTTCTGAAGGGTGGGCTGTACTAATCGGCTATAGCGGGACAAATTTTGCTGAGTTGGGTCTCTACTTGACCTTATTTTTCCTAGGTCCTCTGATGGAAGAGTTGATATATAGGGGCTTGTTCCAACATGCCTTTTTTAAAGATTCGAAATTTGGGCTTGACCTGATTCTTCCTTCGGTTTTGTTTGCTCTTCCTCACGTTTCAAGCTTTCCCAATTTTCTAGATATTCTTGTTTTTTCGTCATTTGGAGTGTTTTGTGCGGGTTTAATTCGTTATACCAAGAGTATCTATCCTGGCTATGCAGTCCATGTGATTAATAATATCGTAGCTACCTTACCATTTTTGTTAACCTTTCTTCATCGAATATTTAGCTGAAACAAGATCTGAAACTGGGTCTTGTTTTCATTTTTCGGTCAAATAAATTGCATTCGCTTTCTTGGGAGAGTATACTGGTATAGTTGAATGAAAAATTCTGATAATTTAATCTTAGAAAAGAGAAGCAAATGTCAAAAGATATTCGAGTTTTACTTTACTATAAATATGTTCCAATCGAAAACGCGGAACAATTTGCTGCAGACCACTTGGCTTTCTGTAAGTCAATCGGCCTCAAGGGCCGTATCCTAGTTGCTGACGAAGGGATCAACGGAACTGTTTCTGGTGACTATGAGACTACGCAAAAATATATGGACTATGTCCACAGCCTTCCAGGTATGGAAGACCTTTGGTTCAAGATTGACGAAGAAAGTGAGCAAGCCTTCAAGAAGATGTTTGTTCGCTACAAAAAGGAAATTGTTCACCTTGGTTTAGAGGATGATAACTTTGATAACGACATCAATCCTCTTGAAACAACAGGTGCTTACTTGTCTCCAAAGGAATTTAAAGAAGCTCTTCTAGACGAAGATACAGTTGTCCTTGATACTCGTAATGACTATGAGTACGACCTTGGACACTTCCGTGGGGCTATTCGTCCAGACATCCGCAACTTCCGCGAGTTGCCACAATGGGTCCGTGATAACAAAGAAAAATTTATGGACAAGCGTGTCGTTGTTTACTGTACAGGTGGAGTCCGTTGTGAGAAATTCTCAGGTTGGATGGTCCGTGAAGGCTACAAAGATGTCGGTCAATTGCACGGCGGAATTGCAACTTATGGGAAAGATCCAGAAGTTCAAGGGGAACTTTGGGATGGGAAAATGTATGTCTTTGACGAACGTATTGCAGTCGATGTCAATCATGTCAATCCAACCATTGTAGGGAAAGATTGGTTTGATGGCACACCATGTGAACGATATGTCAACTGTGGTAATCCTTTCTGTAACCGCCGTATCTTGGCATCAGAAGAGAATGAAGACAAGTATCTCCGTGGCTGTTCGCACGAGTGCCGTGTTCACCCACGTAATCGCTATGTTTTGGAACATGAATTGACACAAGATCAAGTCATCGAGCGTTTAGCAGCGATTGGTGAGAACTTGGATCATTCTGAAGTTGTATAAAAGTAGGACAGTCCTGACGGGCTGTTTTTCTATGCTTTTGACCAAAAAATCTTAAATTTGTTTCTGCATCTTTCAGGAAAATGGTGTATACTATATGTAAACGATTTCAAAGGAGACCATTTATGGTGAAAACATTTTTTATTCCAAATAAACAAAGTATTTTAGGACAACAGGAGATTTTAACAGCTAAGTCAGTCTTGGCCCTAGTAGATGGCTTAGAGTCACATAGTTATGATGCTGTCTATCTCCGTCAACCACTTAATCGCCTTGAGTATATCGAGTGTGGAATCGTAGGCAAGTCTCAATTTCTCTTTAAAGTTCGTTATGCAGATGCTCAAAAAGGCTACCAAGTAATCATTCCTGACTTGATTACAAGAGCTGACTGGGAGATTGTAGAAGCTCTCTTACAAGCCTTGTCTAGCAAGGTTGGTGAAGCAGTTGAAGGTTTGTCAGACTTTGACTTGGAAGACTATTTCCGAGAAACTGTTAAAAACTATCTAGCGGATAAGGCTGCTCATTTGGCCTTCTGCCAAGGAATTCTATCAACTATTTACTTTGATAAGAAGGACTTAGAAAGCTTCTTGGAAGAAGATGGAGTGGCACGTTTTGAAGCATTAGTCAAAAAGGTTCAAGAGTCAGATGCCTACCCTGCAAGTGCAAAATTCTACCCAGATAGTGAAGGTAAGATCCACGGCATCTATCACCTGGCTCAAGGGGTTAAGACAATTTTGCCCAAAGGTCCTGTTGTTCCCGTGCCTTATGTTGAGCAGTTGGCTGGCAAGGAACTTATCTGGGAGATTGACTTGGTGAAAATATCTGGAGATGGTTCTAAGCCTGAAGACTACGAAGCAGTAGCTAGACTGGATTACCAAGCCTTTTTAGAAGCTCTTCCAAAGGAACTTTGTCAGGATTTGGATGCCAACCAAGTAGAGGTAGGACCAGTTTCAGGAGAGGATTTTGAAGCCTTAGCAAATAGATAAAAAAGAAATTTGGGGTAAAAGTCCAAATATAAAGTTAAAAAGCGAACAAGATTAGTTTTCTGATTATCAGAATTCTGTCTTGTTCGCTTTTTTTATTTCTAAAATTTTATAGTAATAATTCCCTAAAACTAAAATCTTTCTATCTCGCTACCTTTATCTTACATAAAAGCTAGGATTCGTAGATATTCAAAAACCAGAGTCATTTCTGCTAGGAAGAAGAGAAATAGGATACCACCGTTAACTAGAAATGCCAAGAGAAGGCGATAGAAGGGATCAGTTTGGCTATCTTTACTTGGTCTTGAGATGGTATAGAGGTTGGCAAGAAGTACCAGACCAATGCTAATGAGGCAGAGAAGAGCCGCAAAGCGTAGACTATTAAAGAAGGCAAAGAAACTGGCAATACCTGTGAGCAGGAGAGGAAGGGCGAAGAGTTTGCTGTACTCTTGCAAGGATTTTTCCAGTGTCCAGTCATTGTCCTGATTGACAAAACGTTTAACCACGAATCCACCCATAAGGATAGAAAAGAAGAATAAACTTGTCGCTACCAAGATGGAGAAGATAGAAAAGAGATTCAGTGAAGGGAACTGCTCGCTGACATGAGAGTTGATAGCCGCCATATGGCCGTAGTAGTTATGCTTGATATGATAAATCGCACAGAAGAAACTAAGAGCAGAAAAGATAGTCAGCAGGGCAAAGGCATTATAACTATGTTTTTTATCTGTATCAATGCTTGTTGTCGGTTCTTTAAGGGCACCTTGTAGCCAAAACCAAAGATCAGCCAGTTCTTCTTTGAATACTGCGAATAGCGCTGTTTTGGTAGATACAGAATCTGGTAAAAACGGGCTTTCCAAAGATTGACTTTTCTGAGAAGCTTCTTTAATAGGTTCTTCTGACTCGTCTATCTTTTCTGATTTTTCAGCGATCTCTTCAGTCTCTACAGTTTCCTCACTAGTTTCCTTATCTTCTGGATTGGTATGAGGATTTTCTTGAGGATTTTCCTCAACTACTGGCGCCTCTTCTCTTGTCTCTGAATCTTCTTCAAGGAGAACTGAGTCGGATGGGCTATCTTTTTTATCATTGTTGGCTGTTTTTTCGAAATCAGCACTTTCAAACCATTCTTGAGTCATAATAGACCTCCCTTTTTTGATTAATTTTTGAGTAGTAACTACTAGTTGTCTTTATTCATGATTTCTATAAGAAAGCAAGCAATCTTATTATGGGAAATAGATACTTTGATTAGATTTTGCGACGAGGAGATCTTGCGTATCTTTTTTTTCTGTTTTGTAAGGGTTCGCTAATGCTTCACCTTTACTACCTCCCGTAGGTATGTCACGTCTGTCTCGATGCCAACGATAGATATCACCATGTTCAGCAGAAAATTCAAGATTGATTCGATCAAGTTCCTTCTGAGATAACTCGAGTGAGATATCTTTTCTTGCCTCGAATTCCACTCGACCATGCACTTGGATATCGTCTGCCTTGATATGTTCATGGTCTGCTTGAATGCGGCTATCTGTTAGACTGGTTTCAAATACATTGACAATTCCAACTGTGATTAGTTGGCTATTTTTAATCTCGCTATCAGTGATACGAAGGAGATATCCATTTGACAGAATCTTGGCATTGCTGAGTTTTGCATTAGCAATTGAAAGGATACGATGGTTTACCTGGGCAGTTAGATTTTTTAAGTCTTTTCCTCTTGGTAATGAGAGAACAACTTCATCATTGCGACTAGAAATTCCGCTTGCGATATAGAGAATACCCTCGATACTAGAACCTATAGAGCGACGTGTAGTTGACTTGGTGTCAGTTATTTCAAGACTTTTCTCTTTGATAGAGTGTTGAAGATTTTCTTTTTCAGAGATGGTTGGATGATACTGGATGTGAATCTTATCATCGCTTGACTCCGTAATGACGAGCGAATGTTCTGTTAGTGAAATGTTTAGATTTTCAATATCTTGATCAAAAACGAGTTCTTCCATTCGACTTTCAAATACTGGATTTTGAGACATTGCAAGGAGGCTTCTGACACCATCTGTTTGGATCCCGATGATCATCATGGAAAAACCAATGATACTAGTAACAACACCAAAGATAAGAAATCCTTTTGTCCATTTACGCATGTCTTTCACCTCTCTTTCCTCTATTAAGAATCCATTGGATAAGTCGAAGGACTAGTAATCCAAAGAAACGGGTCACATAGGAAGTTGCTAGCAAGACTAGGGATGAAGCTCCGATAGCTAGTAAACCTCCACCAAAAATCAGAATAAAAGCAGATGTCGATTCCGCCAGAATGTAGAAGCTTTCAAATAGGAGAACAGCTCCGAGAACCATTCCAGCTGCTGATACAGCAAAGAAGGCTATAAGTACGCTGACAGCAGCGATAAAAATCCCGATGATAGCCATGAGAAGACCAATTCCGACCGGAATTCCGATAGGAGCTGCAAGAAGGGCTAGTAGAGCGATGCGTAAAATATGGCGGTCGTTCTTGCTGGAATTTTCTTCGTTGATTTTCTTATCAAGAAGTGTAGTCAGGACATCATGGGCAGCTTCTTTTGGACTTCCCAGGCTAGCGATAAGCTCCTCCTCACCTTCTGGCCCAGCATCATCAAAGAGTTCTTTGAAGTAGTCCATGGCTTCGATACGATCAGATTGAGGCAGCTTCATCAGATAGGCTTCAAGCTGATTCAAATATTCAGTTCTTGTCATGGCGAATGCTCCCTTCTATGATGCCGTTGATAGTGTCAGTGTAGAGTGTCCATTCTTCTCGAAGGACAAAGAGTTGCTCCTCTCCGATTTCTGTCAAGGAGTAGTATTTGCGCATCCGACCTTGGTATTCGCGAGAGTATGTAGTCAGATAGCGGTTGGTATCCAGTTTTTTCAAGATGGGGTAGAGGGTAGATTCCTTGATTTTGGCAATGAGTTTAATGGTTTGGCTAATCTCATAACCATAGGAATCCCCTTGTTCTAGGATGGCCAAGATGAGAAATTCAATCAAGGCCGATGATGTTGGAAAATACATGGGGCACCTCCTTTTTTAGTATGTAAAAATTTTATATATAATTATTCTACACATACATCATACATCTAAATGTAAGCCTTGTCAAGCAATATGTGTAAAATTTTTATATATAAAAAATCTCCTAGTAAAAACTAGAAGATTAGAGGCTGTTTTGCATTACTTTGAGGCAATGCTTATCTGCAATCCTCATCATAAATGGGCGGAAGATAAAAATACTTGTCTTCAATCTTGATTTTGGCACAGAGGATGCCGTTTTGATAGACATATCCGTTAAATGGAGGATAGCTATCCAAGTTTTCTAGGATATTCTCAGGCAAAGATCTGAAATTGTAATCCCTCAGAGCCCCAGAACCAATCAATCTTTCAGTTCGATAAGCCTTGATTTCTTTTTCATATTTTTTGAGAAATGCCTCTCGTTTGCTTTCAAAGAGATCCAAATCTCCGTCATCTAACTCGTAATAGCGTTCGTAACCAGCAATCCAAGAAATATAAACACACAGTAAAGATTTTTCTATCTCAGGAGAGTAGCCAATTGTAAAGTAATTTTCTTTGTCGACCTGCCGATTTTCTACTGTGATAGTCTGTATAAAGTTAGTCATGATAATCTCCGTTTCAGGAATGAACTAGAAATGCTTCTCATTTAAAAATCCTTTAGCTCATCAAAGATTTCTATAAATTTTTCTTTGTCCATTCCTAAATCTTTAGGTAGTAAATCTAAGATCTCGACCAGGGCATCATAGATATCCTCTCTCTCGATTGTTTCAATAAAACAGTTACGTTTGTCCATTTTATTGAAACCTTGAGTATACTCTCTTATGAGGGCTTCTATGTGTTTTATAGTGTCCTCGTTGGGGTTTTCTAGAAGCTTTCTAACACTTGCTCTAGTCTTTCTATATAGAGAGGCTGCTTTTTTTGCGTTTGCGGTTGAAATATTCTCTTGTCCATCCCATGAGCGAAATGGATTATCTAGGTTTTGGGCTAGCCATTCAGCTTTCCTCGGTTTTGTTATCCAAAGATTCAGTCCTTTGTCCTGCAGTTTTTTATAATATTTTTTGGCTACTTTAGCTGCATCTTCTGGTAAGCTACTCATCCAAAACATGCTTAATTGAGGTAAATCTGCTGGTTTTGGGATATCCTCTGCAGTAAAGCCAAACAAATCAACGGTTGAAAAATTGATTAACTCTTTTAACTCTGATAATTTATGGAAATTAAGAATATGACCAGGTTTCCCCCACAATCTCAATTCCCTAAGATTTGGATAGTTATTCAAGATTTGTGCAAAGTCTATTTCGAGGATGTTAGAACAATGGATGGCTCCCAAATCCTTTAATCCCAGCACCTTGGGTAGAGAGTTGTCAAGGTGTAATCGTAAGCTGGCTCCATGGTTTTTTACAAGTATCTGACAATTGTCGCTCATGTCTCCTAATAAGAGTAGCTCCTCCAAATCATCATTCAATCTAAGTTCCTCTACACCTGTCAAATCAATGGAAAGTCGATGTATGGATGTCTTAGAAAAATCCAGTTTTGTTTGTCCATGATTTTCAAGAACTAGTTCTGTAATAAAAGGAGTCGACTGTAAATATTCATATATATTTTTATGCCATTTAGTTAATTCTAACTTAGATAAACAAGGGAAGACCTTTAATTCTAATGCGTCTTCAAAAGGCGTCCACTCGTCATTAATATTGTGTTTAGAAATACGGTAGTCATTCCCTGCAAATGAAACCTTTTCCTTGCTTTTATCTGCTTTCTTAAATAAATCTCTTTTTTCTTTTGGGATTTCTTGCCATTTCAGTTGCCTATAAATATCGTAACCATTCCCCCAAAACATAGCATATGTGTTTGTGCTTTCGGTTGTTAATGGTGTTGTATTCCCGATAAAAATATAATTTGACGGTACATGAATATCAACATTACTCAGATGCAAGCCTCTATCCCAGTACATAAAATCTATATAGAGTGGCTTCAAAGAAGCTAGCTCTTCTTCTGTAAGAGGTTGATCTCCTGACCAGTCTAATGACAACAGGACAGCCTGAGGCTTTTTCTCTCCCTCTTCTATCTTGGTTATCTGACAAGCTATGTATTTTTTTAGATGGGTATTGTAAACACAGTAGACGTCCCCTGCTTTTGCTAGCATAAAAATTTCTCCTTAAATGTTACTACATTTTCAATAGTCTTTTTAGACTTTTAAACAAATACTTGTTTGTAATTGAGTTAAAACAAGTAAAGTTCTTTAAGATTTTATTTTAGGTAGATTTCTGGTTTCTCAATGACTGAGCCATCCTTCAATTTTGGGAGTTGAAGGATTTTATGATGCAAAAGGTTAACCTCCTTGGAAGGTTTGATTGTTAGATATTCTAGCTTTATCAGATTAATGATTGAAGTTGCGTCCTTACTTTTTAGGATACCAGTAAAAAAGTTGAAATAGCGTAACTATGGTATATCATTTAAAAAGTTAGAGGAATCTACATGGATGTTTTTAGGGGCAAAACAATCCCCTTCAATTGAAAGAGTTTCGACTTCTTTGAGAGATAAATTGTAAAGTTGTTTCCATCATGATCTTCTTTATCAAATTTAAACGATAAATCTTCCTAGGTATATTATAGCATGTTTTAGCTTAACGAAAGTCTTGTGAGGAGGCCTTTCAAACCTTTTTAAAAGAAAAAAGCCAGACAGATGTCTAGCTTGAAAAGTGAGTTTATTGTAGTAAATTCTAAAATTTTTTAAAGGATTTTATCCGCTCGATCCACCATAAAGAGGGCGATTGTCATGATGATATCAATTACTAGAAGAATCAGTACCGCTGGAACCCAAGACTGGAACATGTTAAAACTGTAACCAAAGAGAGTTGGTCCAAAGGCCGCTAGAATGTAACCACCAGTCTGGGCAAGACCAGATAATTGGGCCGTCTTTTCAGGAGAGCTGGTTTTGATGGAGAAGCAAACCATGAGGTAAGGGAAAAGAGCGCTACAGGCAGTACCAATCAAGAGATGGGCAAACAACCAATACAAGAAACTGTTGCTCGGGTATAGAAGCATGGCAATTCCTAACATACCAGCCAGAGAGATGACTGTTAACATGATTTGACGGTGACGATTTGACAAACGCGTTGTTAAACTTGGAATGGTCATGGAGAAGGGAATGCTAATTAGTGAAAAGATAGAAGCCAGAAGTCCGGCATCCGTATGAGCTAGCCCTGCACTGATGGCCATGGTTGGTAACCAGGTCATGCTGGTATAGAAGAGTAGGGACTGAAGTCCACCGAAGACAATAATAGCCCAAACTTGCTTGCTTTTTAGGATATTCTCTTTTTCTTTTTTCTCTTCATGCCCTTCTAGAAAATGATTGTGGCCATGGTTGGGGAACCAGACCAATAAGGTTAGCAGGCAGACCATGGACAGGCAGAGAATCAGCCCCTTCCAAGATGTTGCCTGAGTAATGGGTACAGAGAGGTAGGAAGCTAGTGCTGTCGCGATTCCCATAGTCGTAACATAAACCGTTGTCAGGAAGCTAATCTTTTGTGGGTAGTTTGCCTGAATCATACTAGGAAGAAGTACGTTAAAAATAGCGACACTTGCTCCGATGAGTAAGGTTCCCAGATAGAGAAGGGGAAGATTGAAGATACGAATCACTGAACCGACGGTTAAGACGAGGAGACTATAGGTGAAAAGATGCTCAAGTCCAATTTTTTGAGCCAAACGTGTCGCAAAAGAGGAGAAAAGAGCAAACATCAGGAGAGGAAGGCTGGTCAAAACCCCAAGTGAGCTGACCTCAACTCCTAAACCTTGAGCAATATCTCCCAAAACAGTTGGTAAGGCCGTAAAAGGAGCTCTTAAGACCGCTCCGATTAAGATAATTCCTAGAATAAAAAAGAGTGATCGTTTTTTCATGTGAACCTCAATAAACTGATTTTGATAACAGCTTATTTTAAGGCTTTTTCCAATAGATGTCAAGATGGTGTGAGAAAATCCGCTCCTTAGTTGAGCGAAATCATGGGGGAAAAAGAAGGATAGATTTACTAGTTTTTTTCTGGGATTCAAATAAAAATAGGAAAGTCTGGGAATTTGTGATAAAATAGTGAAAGAAAATCTATACATTGGAGAACTGCTGTGTCTGAAAATCGGAAATTTAGTGTCTTGATGTCAGTCTATATCAAAGAAAATCCTACCTTTCTAGAAGAAGCGGTAGAGAGTATCTTACATCAAACGCTTAAGCCTAGTGAAGTGGTTATCGTTGAAGACGGTCCATTGACACCTGAACTATATCAAGTTTTGGATAAATTGACAGCACAGTCAAGTATTCCAATTAAACGTTGTCCACTTGAACAAAACCGTGGCCTGGGCTTGGCACTACAGTATGGTGTTTTGCAGTGCCAGTATGACATCATTGCCCGTATGGATACTGATGATATCGCTGTTGAAGATCGTTTTGAACAGCAGTTTGACTTGATGGAAAAGGAAAACTTGGACTTGCTAGGTGGTCATATCGCAGAATTCATCGATCAACCTGATGAAATTGTTTCTTACCGTCGTGTGCCGACTAAGCACGAAGAGATTATCGCCTACCAACGTATGAGAAGTGCCTTTAATCATATGACGGTTATGTTTAAAAAAGAGATGGTTCTCAAGGCAGGTAACTATGAAGATGGGCTCTATATGGAAGACGATTTGCTCTGGCTTAATATGATTAGTGCTGGTGCTCGGACTGGGAATGTGGATCAGATTCTTTGTAAGGTACGCGTGGGAGCAGGGATGTTTGAACGCCGTGGTGGCCTTCGCTATCTTAAACTCTATCGCCAGGCACGTCAAAGAATGCACGCGCGTGGACAGATTTCTTATGGTGAATATCTGAAAAGTGTTTTAATCCAAGTTGTCGTTGCCCTATGTCCAGGCTTTGTCCGACAGTTTATCTTTTTAAAACTATTGAGAAAAAGTAAATAGCTAATTAGTTTTAAAAAATGTCTTGTAATTACTAGAAAATGTGATTTTGTGTAGGAGGATACCATTCACATGAATAAAAAAATGACAGATTATGTAATTGATCTGGTTGAAGTATTAAATAAACAACAGAAACAAGTCTTTTGGGGGATTTTTGATGCTGCCAGCATGATTTCCTCAATTATTGTTTCTTATATCTTGTTTTATGGACTGATCAATCCAGCTCCTGTGGACTATGTCATCTATACAAGCTTGACCTTCCTTTTCTATCAAATCATGATTGGATTCTGGGGGCTCAATGCTAGCATTAGTCGTTATAGCAAAATCACAGACTTTATGAAGATATTCATTGGAGTAAGTGTCAGCAGTGTCTTGTCCTATCTCCTTTGCTATGCCTTCTTGCCACTATTCTCTGTGCGTTTCATCGTTCTCTTTATCTTGCTCAGCACCTTCTTGATCTTGCTCCCACGTATTACTTGGCAGTTGATCTATTCAAGACGCAAAAAGGGTGATGGAGAAGGGGAACATCGTCGTACCTTCTTGATTGGTGCGGGAGACGGTGGAGCTCTCTTTATGAACAGCTACCAACATCCTACGAGTGATCTTGAGTTAGTGGGTATTTTGGATAATGATGAAAAGAAAAAAGGTCAAAAACTAGGTGGAATCCCAGTCTTAGGATCTTATGAACAGTTGCCAGAACTCTCTAAACGTCATCAGATTGAAAAAGTTATCGTTGCGATTCCTTCTCTCGATCCATCAGAGTATGAGCGTATCCTAAAAATGTGTAACCAACTTGGCTTGAAGTGTTATAAGATGCCCAAGATTGAGTCAGTTGTACAAGGATTGCATCCTCAGGTAGGTGGTTTCCAAAAAATCGATATTACGGACCTTTTGGGACGTAAAGAAATTCAACTAGATGAGTCACGCCTAGGCTCAGAAATTACTGGAAAAACTATCTTGGTGACAGGTGCAGGAGGTTCTATCGGGTCTGAGATTTGCCGTCAGGTTAGTCGCTTTAATCCAGAGCGCGTGGTTCTCTTGGGGCATGGGGAAAACTCTATTTATCTGATCTATCATGAATTGATTCGTAGCTTCCAAGGAATTGACTATGTTCCTGTGATTGCAGACATCCAAGACTACGATCGCTTGCTTCAAGTATTTGAGCAGTACCAACCAGCCATTGTTTACCACGCTGCTGCCCATAAGCACGTGCCAATGATGGAACGTAATCCAAAAGAAGCCTTTAAAAATAATATCCTCGGAACTTACAATGTTGCCAAGGCAGTTGACGCCGCTAAGGTACCGAAGATGGTTATGATTTCGACCGATAAGGCCGTTAATCCACCAAACGTAATGGGAGCTACCAAACGTGTGGCAGAGTTGATTGTTACAGGATTCAACCAACGTAGTCAATCTACCTATTGTGCGGTTCGTTTTGGAAATGTTCTTGGTAGCCGTGGTAGTGTGATTCCAGTATTTGAGCGTCAGATTGCAGAGGGTGGTCCAGTGACTGTGACAGACTTCCGTATGACTCGTTACTTTATGACCATTCCAGAAGCTAGCCGTTTGGTGATCCATGCAGGAGCTTATGCTAAAGATGGAGAAGTCTTTATCCTTGATATGGGCAAACCAGTTAAGATTTATGATTTGGCCAAGAAAATGGTTCTTCTCAGCGGGCGTACTGAAAATGAAATTCCGATTGTAGAAGTGGGGATTCGTCCAGGTGAGAAACTCTATGAGGAGTTGTTGGTATCTACTGAATTAGTTGATAATCAAGTCATGGATAAGATTTTTGTTGGTAAGGTTAATGTCATGCCACTTGAAGTTATCAATCAAAAGATTGAAGAATTCCGTGCCTTGCAAGGTTCAGAGTTGAAGCAAGCTATTATCGGTTTTGCTAACGAAACAACTCACATTCATTAAAAAAGAAAAAGGGTATGATTCCTAGCTTCATGTTAGAGGTAAGTGGAATCATACCTTTTATTAATAACAGCTACTCCTTTACCAATTTTTTGAACAAACTTGTCATTGTTGAATATTTATGGTAAACTAAATTTATACTATTTGAAAATCAAAGTAAATGAGGTCTGCATCGTTTGACTGTACTTAGATATGGTTTATAACGAACTTTCTAATTTGCTCTTTCATTTTCATTTCGTATGAATTAAAAAAATAGGGAGTAACTTATGATTAACGCATATAAGAATTTCTTTAAAGGTTATGTAGATTTTACAGGCCGTTCAACACGCTCAGAGTATTGGTGGATTTGGCTAGGAAATATGATTCTCCTTGTCCCTTTTTACTCAGTATATTTTAAGGCACTCGCAAATCCAAGAAATGAGGCGGCTCTTATGGCCTTGGGTGGAATTGCTATTATTTATATGATCTTCGGTATAGCACTTTTCTTACCTGGACTTGCATTGACAGTTCGTCGACTACGTGATGCTGGTTTCCACTGGGCTCTAATCTTTATCATTTTTATTCCGATGGTTGGAGCTCTTGCTCTTTTAGTTTTGTTAGCTATGCCAACGAAACAAGTAGAAGTAGTAACCATCAATGAAACTGAAGAAGTGGTAGAAGTTTCACCATTCGAAGAATCAGACAAAAACTAAGAAGTTTATGTTTTTTTACAAGTGAAACTGTTTTAGAGTTTTCTTTATATTGTTAAGCAAATATCTGACACTCCCATATCTAAAAATAGATTTGGGAGTGTTTTATAACAATGAGTCTACTTTATAGTATACAGTTGTTAAAAAGGAGAAATATCTTGTTTAGGGCTTATATAAATTTTTTAATAGGTTATGTAGATTTTGTAGGACGCTCAACACGTCCAGAATATTGGTGGGTTTGGCTGATGAATCATATCTTGTTCCTACCCCTGTATATCCTTATCTTCAATAAAGAGATAAACCAAGGTCCTGCTCTGAACTTTACTTTAGTTATATTGGTTGTCAGTATTTATGCCATTTTGGCTCTACTCCTTTTGTTGCCTACTTTAGCGTTAAAGATTCGCCGTTTGCGTGATGGAGGTTTCCACTGGGCCTTTATCTTCCTTCACTTTGTTCCAATGGTCGGACGTTTTGCTCTATTAGTTCTGCTAGCCATGCCAAGTAAGGAAGTAGAAATAGTAACAATCAATAGACCTAAAGAAGTTGAAAGCGAAGAAGTTTCCCCTTTTGAATAATTGGACGAGTACGGGGAATGTCATTCTCCTCATTAAGATCAGACAAAAAGCTCCCAAACCTAACTTTTAGGCTGGGAGTCTTTTGTTTAACGTTTTAATTGTAGATGCTGTAAAATGTCTGCCGGGTGGTGAGCAATCCAGTCAGGATTATAGCCCATGAGGTCTTTCTCCTCACCGAATCCCCAGGTTACCGCTAGTTTTTTAATGCCAGTTTCTTGGGCACCAATCATATCAAACTTGGTATCTCCGATAATAACGACTGTTTCGGGCGCTAGATGATGAGTTTCCAGAGCCTGACGAATGACATCAGCCTTGTGTAGGGCTTGAGGGCTTGAACCATAAATGCCATCAAAGAAGTGGTCAATCCCAAAATTGCTAGTCATGTCAACTGCGGTTGGTGTATTCTTCGTAGTAGTGATATAAAGAGGATAATGCTCAGCTAGTTCTACGAGTAAATCTTTGATATGTGGGAAGAGTTGGGCTTCGTAAACACCCTTTTCCTTATAATAAGAACGATAGAGCTGGATGGCCTGCTCTATCTGCTCAGCTGGTAAACAACTAGCAAAGCTGGTTTCTAGTGGGGGCCCCATAAAACCTCGAATGGTTTTGGCACCAGGACTAGAAACTCCAAGTTGGTCAAAGGTATAGGTGAAACCATTATGGATACCGATAGAACTATCCACTAGCGTTCCATCTAAGTCAAAAAAGATAGCAGATATAGATGACATTGATTCTCCTCATAATGATGAAATTATTCGCCGAAGATTTCTTTTTGAAGGCGACGACCTGTAGGTGTGGCAGCGAGTCCCCCTTCAGCAGTTTCACGAAAGGCAGTTGGTAAGCTAGATCCTACTTGATACATGGCGTCAATGACCTCATCAACTGGAATTTTTGATTCGATACCAGCCAGAGCCATATCGGCTGCGATGAAGGCAAAACTTGCTCCCATGGCATTCCGCTTGACGCAAGGAACTTCAACCAAGCCTGCAACTGGGTCGCAAATGAGACCAAGCATGTTTTTGATAACGAAGGCGATAGCCTGGCTCGCTTGATAAGGTGTTCCGCCTGCAGCTAGAGTTAGGGCAGCGGCACTCATGGCTGAAGCTGAACCGACTTCGGCCTGGCAGCCACCTTCGGCTCCCGAGATAGAAGCGTTGTTAGCAATCACGAGTCCAAAAGCACCTGCAGCGAATAAGAAGTCTAGTTGTTGTTCATGAGTTAAATCCAACTTTTCAATAGCAGCAGTGAGAACGGCTGGAAGGCAGCCTGCACTACCAGCAGTAGGTGTTGCACAGACCAGTCCCATCTTGGCATTGTGTTCATTAACGGCGATAGCATTACGGGCTGCGGACAAGACAGTAAAGTCTGATAGGGTCTTTCCTTTTTTGATGTAGTGGTCAAGCTTGGCAGCGTCACCACCTGTCAAACCGCTACGAGATTTCTTTTCACTAAGACCAAGCTCAACTGAAGCTTTCATGACTTCAAGGTTGCGTTCCATGAGAAGGAGAACTTCTTCACGTTCACGACCAGTCAATTCAAACTCGGTCGTAATCATGAGTTCCGCAACATTTCCTTTAAAATCAAGTTCGGCTTGTTGGACTAATTCTTTGATAGAGTAAAACATATTTTCTCCTATTGAAAGAAATTGACATTATGCAAATGAGGAATTTTACGAATCTCTTCGATAGATTCATCACAGTTGCGACTATCAACTTCGATAATCATAATGGCTTTCTCACCAGCTTTTTCTCGGGTTACATTCATTTGGGCGATGTTAATGTCAAAGCGAGAGAGGGCCTCTGTTACGTGAGCGATCATACCAGGAACATCCTGATGAACGATGATAATGGTAGGAGTGTTCATGTTGAGGGATACGGCAAAGCCATTGAGCTCTGTCACCTGGATGTTACCACCGCCGATTGAAATTCCTGTCACACTGATAGTCTTGTGCTCATTCTTAACAGTGATTTTCGTAGTATTTGGGTGAGGGGCGTTACTGTCTTTCTGGATGGTCCAGACAATTTTGATGCCACGCTTGTGGGCAATTTCTAAACTATTTGGAATTTCTGGATCATCTGTGTCCATTCCTAAGATTCCAGCGACCAGGGCTAGGTCAGTTCCGTGCCCGCGATAGGTTTTTGCAAAAGAATTAAAAAGCTGGAACTCGACCTCGGTTGGAGTATCGTCAAAGATAGAAGAGACGATTTTACCGATACGAACAGCTCCTGCCGTGTGACTACTAGATGGGCCAATCATGACTGGCCCAATGATATCAAAGACAGATTGAAAACGAAGTGATTGCATCTGTTTCCCCTTAAAAAGATTCTTAACTCTATTATATCAAAGATTAGATGCAAGCGCTCAATTCCATGATAAAATATCTAAAATCCTCATAAAGCCTATAAAATCAAGCCTTTTGTAACAAAAAGAGGCTATTTAAGTGAAATAAAACATAGTCTTGTAACATTTCTACATAAAACCGTCAAGAAACAGTAATAATAGTAGGGTATGATGGAAATATAAGAAAGAAGGAGAATCTTTTAATATGAAATCAACAACTAACAAAATTAAAACAGGACTTGTAGGAGTAGCAGCAGCGCTTGCTTTCCTTGCACCATCACTTACTTTTGCACAAGAAACAACAACTTACACAGTAAAATCAGGTGACACTCTATCAGGAATCGCTGAAAAATACAATACAACTGTTGAAAAATTGGCAGAAAAAAATAAGATTAAAGATATTCATTTGATCTATGTAGACCAAGTATTGGTGATTGATGGTGAAGCACCAGCAACTTCAACTACTTCAGCTGCGACAGCAGAAGCTCCAGTAGCAGCACCTGCAGCTACTGAAACAACAACTTATGAAGCACCAGCAGCAAGCGTAACTGTAGCAGAAGAAACTGTTGCTACAACAGAAACTTCAGCATCAACTTCAACTGTAAGCGGATCTGAAGCAGAAGCTAAAGAATGGATCGCTCAAAAAGAATCAGGCGGTAGCTACACAGCTACAAACGGACGTTACATCGGACGTTACCAATTGACAGATTCATACTTGAACGGTGACTACTCAGCAGAAAACCAAGAACGTGTAGCAGACGCTTATGTAGCAGGACGTTACGGTTCATGGACAGCTGCTAAGAACTTCTGGCTTAACAACGGTTGGTACTAAGAACTGACGAACAAAATAAGATGCAAAAGTCGAGGGATCTCCTCGACTTTTTTTATATTTCCTTTGCTTGATAACAGGTCTCTACTTCCTTTTTGAGGTGAGATAGCATTGAGGTTTCATCAGTTAACTCCAGAAGGGAGAAGCCCTTTTGAATAAGATGATCCTTACTAGTGCAAATACCTATTCGAACATAAGTGATTGCCAAAATATCGTATCTTTTCTTTTTCTTGGCATCCTCTAGTAAGGTGTAGCAGATTTGTTGACAGGTATTTTTATCTTGATTGTACAAGTAGATGGTGGACAGATTGAGTAGGATTGTCATTCGTAATTCATATAAATGTCGATAGTTTTTATATTCTTCCAAGCGCTGCAAGATCTTTTCAGTGATGAGGTGGAGGTGTTCGATGGGAAAGCTAAAAAGTATGGTGTTGAGGATTTTTAGGTCGCTTTCATACCATGTATCTTGTTTTTCAATTTTTTCCCAAAGCTTTTTGACCGTTTGTTCCACTTGGATTGAAAGTTGTCCTGTTCCATGTTGACGGATATAAATGACAACTTCCAGCATATCTTTGATTTCCTCTATAGGGAGATCGTGATGGATCTTGAGATAGTCTTGGCATGTTTCAAATAAATTGATTAGACTACTGGTACCAAAGATGGAACTCGTATTGAGATAGGTTTGCATGATTTCTGTCCGTTGACTCGGCTGATAGAGATGGCAGATGTATTCAAACTCTTCAAAACTCATATTGATTTGACGGAGAAGAAACTCCATATTTTCATATTTGGGAGTTGCCTTGCCACTTTCAAACTTGGAAAGGCTGGTTCTTGAAAGGACATTTCCACAGACCTCTTCTTGGGTCAATCCTTTTGACTCACGTATGTCTTTATATACTTTCCCGAAATCATAGCGCATGATGTTCTCCTTTTCGTGAAAAAAGTTAACAATAAATTGAATTCTATTAAACATATTGTATCATAAGAATATAGAAAGTAAATAAGAGATATCATGTAGCTAAAAAATAATAGATTGGAGGTTGTTTCAATGCGTAAAAATAAAGATCTATTTCGGGTAATCATTGTCTTTGTGGCAGGGGTTGTTTTGATTCTAGCAACCCCAGTGTTATTTAGAGTTGTTATAGAACTACTGTCAAAATAAAATCTGCATTGATTAGATTCATTAGGATTTAAAATCATTACATGAGAGCTTCTGGATAAATTTAATTTGCTGTAAGATTTGCTTATTTCATCAATTGCTTTTAGTTAGAATCCTGATTTTTCATTTACCATATTTATATTCATAGAAGTTCTAATCAAGACATTAAAGTGGATATCATGAGAAGAAAATAAGAAAGGTGATTTTATCTATAGTAGGTAGAATCTAAAAAATAAATTATGATTCATTTAAAATTTTATATCAAATCCGTTCTTTGTTCATTGGTATTTTTTATCCTTTTAATTCTTTTTATTAAAAATATATATTACCCTGCTCTAAAGATAACTATTGAAGTTATTATGACGTTTTCGATAGGTAGTCTTTGTTATGCCATTTTTTGTAAAACAAATCGAGCTGCTTTTCTGCCAATTTCGGTTGTTTTATTTTTGCTGACTCTCTATTTGCTAGGAGTATAGTGTTTTAGCAGGAATTTTGTCAGTTTGCATTTTTTCTTGGAGAAATTCTGACGATTGAAATCTTAGTGTCTTTAAGTGGAGTAAATTTGCTATCAAGATTTTTCAAAAAAAAGAGAAGTCAATAGATTTGTTAGTGGATTATAAAGATGAAAGGTAAAATTGGGATAGTTAAAATGAAACATTTTTTTGCAGGAATTGGTGAGATAAGATTTATTAGTTATCTATTGTCTCTATGTGTAGGACTAGCCCCTCTTTTTCATATATATGTTATAGGTTCTGAAATGAGTTTTGTGAAAATAGTATTATCTATTTTGGGAATTATATTTGTTTGTATTTTAACTATTGCTCGAATTTATAGGAGTTTTTTCTATAAAGAATAGTTTGGAATGAAAAAGTGTTTTATGCCAAAGGTTGGTAGATTATCAGCCTCTTTCTTGTCTTCTCCAACCAAGCATGTTATAATGAAAACTGCTCAAGCGACCTTCAATCGTGAAGCACACACGACCTTCAATCGTGAACTAGTCATTTCGTTTATCTTTTATTACTTTGTTAACTCGTCTTACCTAACTCGAGTTATGCCTGCGACTCGTTGCCTAGTCCTAAAAGCAAACGAAAAGACTATACTCAAAGAAATTCTATTGAAAGTCATAATAAATAGAATTTTGAAGGGTATGAATAAACGAATAGATGGGAGACTTACCATGAGTGATAACTCTAAAACACGTGTTGTCGTGGGGATGAGTGGTGGTGTTGATTCGTCGGTGACGGCTCTTTTGCTCAAGGAGCAGGGCTATGATGTGATCGGTATCTTCATGAAGAACTGGGATGACACAGATGAAAATGGCGTCTGTACGGCGACCGAAGATTACAAGGATGTGGCTGCGGTGGCAGACCAGATCGGTATTCCTTACTACTCTGTCAACTTTGAAAAAGAGTACTGGGACCGAGTTTTTGAGTATTTCCTAGCGGAATACCGTGCAGGACGCACACCAAATCCAGATGTGATGTGTAACAAGGAAATTAAGTTCAAGGCCTTTTTGGACTATGCCATGACCTTGGGTGCAGACTATGTAGCGACGGGGCATTATGCTCGAGTAGCGTGTGATGAGGATGGCATCGTTCACATGCTTCGTGGCGTGGACAATGGCAAGGACCAGACCTATTTCCTCAGCCAACTTTCACAAGAACAACTCCAAAAAACCATGTTCCCACTAGGACATTTGGAAAAACCTGAAGTACGAAAAATAGCTGAAGAAGCAGGACTTGCGACTGCTAAGAAGAAAGACTCGACAGGGATTTGCTTTATCGGAGAAAAGAATTTTAAAGAATTTCTCAGCAATTACCTACCAGCCCAACCTGGTCGTATGATGACTGTAGATGGTCGCGATATGGGTGAGCATGCAGGCCTTATGTATTATACGATTGGTCAGCGTGGAGGACTTGGTATCGGTGGTCAACACGGTGGGGATAATGCCCCTTGGTTCGTTGTCGGAAAAGATCTAAGCAAGAATATCCTCTATGTCGGCCAAGGTTTCTACCATGATTCGCTCATGTCAACCAGTCTTGAGGCTAGTCAAGTTCATTTTACTCGTGACATGCCAGAGGAATTTACGCTCGAATGCACGGCTAAATTCCGCTACCGTCAGCCTGACTCGAAGGTAACGGTTCATGTCAAAGGAGACAAGGCAGAGGTCATTTTTGCAGAACCGCAACGCGCCATTACACCAGGACAGGCAGTTGTCTTTTATGACGGTGAAGAGTGTCTCGGTGGTGGCTTGATTGACAATGCCTACCGTGATGGCAAGGTTTGTCAATACATTTAAAGATGTTCTAAGAGGAATGAGAATGTTTCAATTTTTTAAGAAGAAAACGCCTAAAAAAGATAAGATAATGACTCTTTCGGACTATAAAAAAGAGTATTTGAGGGAGAAAACGACAGAGTCGATAGAGGCCTTGTTTAAGGAATTGAAGCAGGCTAAAGTCTGGGTTCCCTTCAATCCTTCTCTGATGGATGGGAGTGACGGACAAGAAGGTGCTCGCCTAAAGCCGGATATTCTGCAAAAGGGAGATGACTACTTTTATCCTTGCTTCTCAGAAACTCAAGACATCCCCAAAGACTATTACGACCGCTTTTCTTGGTTGCAATTATCTCTTACGGACTGTTTGTTTGCAGCGGAAGGGATAGAGAGTTTTCCTGTGAGAGGGATTGTTCTGGATGCTTTCTCTGACCCAGTTGAGATTGACCAAGGAGCTTTTGAAGCAATTCGCCAATCATAGTACATTTAGATTGACAAATGTTCTCATTTTGCTACAATAATAAAAGCAATAGAAATGATGGTCAAAGCTCATGGATGTTGCAGGCTTTTTTGTCCTGCACTTCTTTGGAGTTTTGACTGTTTTTGTGTCGTTTAAGGGAAAGGATAAAAATGACTCAACAAGACTTTCGGACAAAAGTGGGAAATACTGTTTTTGGCGTTCGGGCGACAGCCTTGATTGTCCAAAATCACAAGCTTCTAGTTACCAAAGACAAGGGCAAGTATTACACTATTGGTGGTGCGATTCAAGTCAATGAGAGAACGGAAGATGCGGTAGTCCGTGAAGTGAGGGAAGAACTGGGTGTCAAAGCTCAAGCTGGGCAACTAGCTTTTGTAGTTGAAAATCGTTTTGAACAAGACGGTGTCTATTATCACAATATCGAGTTTCATTATCTAGTGGATTTGCTTGAAGATGCCCCGTTGACCATGCAGGAAGATGAGAAAACGCAACCCTGTGAGTGGATTGACTTGGACAAGCTTGAGGATATTCAGCTGGTTCCAGCCTTTTTAAAGACAGCCCTACCAGATTGGGACGGACAATTACGACACATCCATCTTAACGAATAGGAGAGAAAATGATGGTTAAGCTTATTGCCCATGTACTTGTTCATAGTGGTGGTGATTATTTACTCATTCAGCGTTCGGAAATTAAAAGAGGACAACCCAACGTTTATCCGACTTACTGGGATATTCCTGGTGGCGGGGTTGAAAAGGGTGAACTTCCGCGAGATGGAGCTCTTAGAGAATGCATTGAAGAAGCGGGAATTAGGCTAGATAGCAGTTCGCTCAAACTTCTTCACGAAGATAGTCAACTGGATACCTCTAAGGATACTGTCTTTACTCGCTTAGTTTATAAGGCGGAGTGGGTTGGGGAGAAGCCAATTATCAGATTAGATCCTGAAGAGCATACACACTTTAAATGGGTTACTATGGATCAAGCTCTAGAGGAGGAGAAGTTAGTTCCTTATTTGCGAGAAATTTTTGAAAGGTTAAGAAATGACTTATAATTTTACGGAAGAATACGATATCATTGTAATCGGAGCGGGACATGCAGGGGTAGAAGCATCCCTGGCAGCCAGCCGTATGGGCTGCAAGGTCTTGCTTGCGACTATTAACATTGAAATGTTGGCTTTCATGCCATGTAATCCCTCTATCGGTGGTTCTGCCAAGGGGATTGTCGTGCGTGAAGTGGATGCCCTTGGTGGCGAAATGGCCAAGACCATTGACAAGACTTACATCCAGATGAAGATGCTTAACACTGGGAAAGGTCCAGCTGTTCGTGCCCTTCGTGCGCAAGCTGACAAGGAACTCTACTCTAAGGAAATGCGCAAGACCGTTGAAAATCAAGAAAATCTCACCCTTCGTCAAACCATGATTGATGAGATTTTGGTGGAAGATGGCAAGGTTGTCGGTGTGCGTACAGCGACCCATCAAGAATATGCTGCCAAGGCCGTTATCGTGACCACAGGGACTGCCCTCCGTGGGGAAATCATCATCGGAGATCTCAAGTATTCATCAGGACCTAACCACAGTCTGGCTTCTATTAACCTAGCTGACAATCTCAAGGAATTGGGCCTCGAGATCGGTCGTTTCAAGACAGGAACACCTCCACGTGTCAAGGCTTCCTCTATCAACTACGATGTGACAGAGATTCAGCCAGGAGACGAAGCGCCTAATCACTTCTCATATACTTCACGTGATGAAGATTATGTCAAAGACCAAGTGCCATGTTGGTTGACTTACACCAATGGTACCAGCCATGAGATTATCCAAAACAATCTCCACCGTGCGCCTATGTTTACAGGTGTGGTCAAGGGAGTGGGGCCTCGCTACTGTCCGTCAATTGAGGACAAGATTGTGCGTTTTGCGGACAAGGAACGCCACCAACTCTTCCTAGAGCCAGAAGGTCGCAATACAGAAGAAGTTTATGTCCAAGGTCTCTCAACCAGCCTTCCTGAGGATGTGCAACGTGACTTGGTACATTCCATCAAAGGTTTGGAAAATGCAGAGATGATGCGAACTGGTTATGCTATCGAGTACGACATGGTCTTGCCTCATCAATTGCGTGCGACTCTGGAAACCAAGAAAATCTCAGGACTTTTCACAGCTGGTCAGACAAATGGTACATCAGGATATGAGGAAGCTGCTGGTCAAGGGATTATCGCGGGTATCAATGCGGCTCTGAAAATCCAAGGCAAGCCTGAGTTGATTCTGAAACGAAGCGACGGTTATATCGGAGTGATGATTGACGACTTGGTAACAAAGGGTACCATTGAACCCTACCGTCTCTTGACCAGTCGTGCTGAATACCGTCTCATCCTCCGTCATGATAATGCCGATATGCGCTTGACTGAGATGGGACGAGAGATTGGGCTTGTTGATGATGAACGTTGGGCACGCTTTGAGATCAAGAAAAATCAATTTGACAATGAGATGAAACGCCTAGACAGCATCAAACTCAAGCCGGTCAAGGAAACTAACGCCAAGGTTGAAGCGATGGGATTCAAACCATTGACTGATGCAGTCACTGCCAAGGAATTCCTCCGTCGTCCAGAAGTCTCTTACCAAGATGTGGTTGCCTTCATCGGACCTGCTGCTGAAGAGTTAGATGACAAGATTATCGAATTGATTGAAACAGAAATCAAGTACGAAGGTTACATTTCAAAAGCCATGGATCAAGTTGCCAAGATGAAACGCATGGAAGAAAAACGGATTCCAGCCAACATCGATTGGGATGATATTGACTCGATTGCGACTGAGGCTCGCCAGAAGTTCAAACTCATCAATCCAGAAACCATCGGTCAAGCTAGCCGTATTTCTGGGGTTAACCCAGCAGATATCTCTATTTTGATGGTGTATCTGGAAGGTAAAAATCGTAGCATTTCAAAAAACTTAGAAAAAAAGGCTGACTAATACTCAATGAAAATCAAAGAGCAAACTAG
>NZ_KV804201.1:41067-45897 GCF_001811305.1 Streptococcus sp. HMSC056C01 | reverse complement strand
AGTACGGTAAGGCGACGCTGACGTGGTTTGAATTAGTATAAAGACAAAGTGCTGAATTCTCTTTTAGGGAATTCAGCTTTTTTGATAGAATCGTCCTCTATTTTCGAATAAAGAGAAAAGGAGGAATGATTATGCTGACGGTAGAAGAAAAAAATTTTTTAGACCACTATAAAAATGCTTCCTATCATCGTTTTTATGAGATTGAGCGCTTCGCTAATCTCTGTCAAAAGTTAGACAAATGGCCACCACAGGCTGACAAGCTCTAGACTTTTTGATATACTAGAACAAATTAAAACATAGGAGAGAATGAATGAACGTATATGGCAGATTAGAAGAGGAACCAACTCCATCTTGGACGGGAATTCAGGATGATTTAGTTGGAAGAGAGGAGCGCTTCGAGGATGATTCAAGTCCGTTTGCTCCCTTACCATTATTTAAGATCCTAATCTGGAGCACTCTAGTTGTACTTGTATCTGTAGTTCTTCCTTTTTTGCTAGGACTAACTAGCTCAGAGCAGGCACAAGATTTTTATATGGGATGGGCGATGCACCAGGGTGGAGATATCTACACAGACTATTTTGGAACGAGTGGTCTTCTCTATTACTTTTTACAGTATCTAAGCAAGGGTAGTATTTTGTTTGCAGCCTTTACTTGGCTTGCTCTAGTGGGTGCTGGGATTTTTCTTTTCCGTTCAACTTATACCTTGACGGAGGAGAACAAGCAGTCGCAACAAGTATTGACTATCTTTTATCTTCTTGCTGGAGGACTTAGCTTTGGCGGTGGCTATGCCACCATTTTGGCCCTTCCATTCCTATTTTACGCTCTCAGTTTAGTAACAAGGTATTTGGTAGAGTATAATCATGACAAAGGTTTTGTGCGTATTGGGATTAGCCTGGCTCTAGCATTTTTCTTTGCCCCTCTAGTCACAGCTCTATATGCTCTGGTCTTGTTCTTTGCTTTGTTAGCCTTTAATATCGGGCGTGGTCGCTTGATTCATGGACTCTATCAATTCTTTGCAGCTGGTCTTGGGTTCTCACTTTTCTTTTATCCAATTGGTTACTATACGGCTTATAATGGGAGTTTCGGGAATGCTATTAGTCAAATTCTCTATCCAGTAGATAGTTTGAAGTTTATGTCCGATCCGTTCTTGCTAGACAACCTCCTTTTTTATGGATTGTTAACAATTGGTCTTGGAGGATTAAGATTCGTATTTACAGGGCTTTTCCAGTCTAAGCCAAGCAAGCAATACGTCTTATCTATTTTTGCTTCAGTAGCAATCCTATTGTTACTAGGATTGGAAATTTTCTCTACAGAACCGATTCACGGTAGTCGTCTAGCTACTTTTCTTCCTTTCTTGTCCATTCTTCTATTGACTCACATTCGAACTGGGGAATTAGAAGGAGCCAATCGCCGTAGAAGACATCGAGAAGTACCTTCAATATGGGCAATATTTCTTCAGGGTAATGTCTATTTGCCAGTGTTAGCTTTGGCCTACCTATTTTTTGCTCCTCTGGTAGCTCGTTATGTTCTTCACTCAGAACAATATCAAGAACGAACTCGTATAGAAACTACGGTTAAAGGACAAACACAGGCAACAGATCGTATTTATATATGGGATGATCTTACTAATGGTTATAAGACTAGTGAACGTTTAGCAGCTAGTCAGTTGTTATCACCAAAATTATATACTGGCCTTGATGCAAATCGTAGCAAACTTGTCAATGATTTACGTGATAATCAGCCTAAAGTGATTGTGGTCAATACCAAAACAGCTCTCTGGACAGAAGTAGAACAGCTTCTGGCAGAAAGTTATCAACCAGTTCAAAGTGAATTCAAAGACTTTAAACTTTACAAATTAAAATAAAATAATCAATATCTAGTGTAAATTTTATGAAAATATGAATTTTGCTACTAGATATTGATTTTTATTTTTATAGTGATATAATACTTTAAGAAAGAAAATTTAAGAAAAGAGCCTGGATATGATTGTATTAGAAGAGAAAACAAACCCTGATCCAACCTTATTCGTCGAAAAGCGTGACGGTAGACGCGTCATTTTTGATGTAGATAAGATTGACAAAGCCTTGCACAAGGCTGCGGAAAAAGTCATGGATGTAACCCCCTTGGTCGAAAAGCGTCTTAATACTCTAGTTGAACGTATTGTAGAAGAGATTCATAGTCGCTTTCCTCAAGGTGTAAAAATCTATGAAATCCAAAATATCGTAGAACATGAGTTATTGGAAGCTAAAGAATATGCCTTGGCAGAGGAATATATCACTTACCGAACTCAAAGGGATTTTGAGCGCTCAAAAGCAACAGATATCAACTTCAGTATCCATAAACTTCTCAACAAAGACCAGGCAGTTGTCAATGAGAATGCTAATAAAGATAGTGATGTTTTTAATACCCAGCGTGATTTGACGGCAGGAATTGTTGGAAAATCCATCGGTCTTCAAATGCTTCCTAAGCATGTAGCTAATGCCCACCAAAAAGGGGATATCCACTATCACGATTTGGACTATAGCCCTTACACCCCGATGACCAACTGCTGTCTGATTGATTTCAAGGGCATGTTGGAAAATGGTTTTAAGATTGGGAATGCTGAGGTAGAGAGTCCGAAGTCTATCCAAACTGCGACAGCGCAGATTTCACAAATCATCGCCAACGTTGCATCAAGTCAGTATGGAGGCTGTTCAGCAGACCGTATTGATGAAGTCTTGGCTCCTTATGCAGAAAAAAATTACCAAAAACACCTCAAAGATGCTGAGGAATGGGTTCTACCTGATAAACGCGAAGAATACGCCTGGAAGAAAACTCAAAAAGACATCTATGATGCCATGCAATCTTTAGAGTACGAGATTAACACTCTCTTTACATCAAATGGGCAAACACCCTTTACTTCCCTTGGTTTCGGTCTAGGAACCAATCGTTTTGAACGCGAAATTCAAAAGGCAATCCTGAACATTCGTATCAAGGGGCTTGGTTCAGAACACCGTACAGCCATCTTCCCTAAACTCATCTTTACTCTTAAAAGAGGTCTTAACTTAGAGGAAGGCTCTCCTAACTACGACATCAAGCAGTTGGCTCTTGAGTGCGCAACTAAGCGCATGTATCCGGATGTTTTATCTTACGATAAGATTGTCGAGTTGACTGGTTCTTTCAAGGTACCGATGGGTTGTCGTTCTTTCCTTCAAGGATGGAAGGATGAAAATGGAGTAGAAGTCAATTCTGGTCGGATGAACCTAGGTGTAGTGACGGTCAATCTTCCTCGTATCGCTCTTGAATCCGAAGGAGACATGAACAAGTTCTGGGAAATCTTCAATGAGCGTATGAATATCGCAGAAGATGCCTTGGTTTATCGTGTGGAAAGAACCAAGGAAGCCACTCCAGCTAATGCACCAATTCTTTATCAATATGGAGCCTTCGGACGCCGTCTTGGAAAAGAAGAAAGTGTTGATCAACTCTTCAAGAATCGCCGTGCAACTATTTCTCTGGGCTATATCGGCTTGTATGAAGTGGCGACTGTCTTCTTTGGTAGTAATTGGGAAAACAATCCGGAAGCCAAAGAGTTCACCCTTGATATTATTCGCGATATGAAACGTCGCGTAGAAGAGTGGTCTGACCAATATGGTTATCATTTCTCTATTTATTCGACACCATCTGAAAGTTTAACAGACCGCTTCTGTCGCCTGGATACAGAGAAATTTGGCTCTATTCCAGACATTACTGATAAAGAATACTACACAAATTCCTTCCATTATGATGTACGTAAAAATCCAACTCCTTTTGAAAAATTGGAGTTCGAGAAGGTTTATCCAGAAGCGGGTGCATCAGGTGGCTTTATCCACTACTGTGAGTATCCAGTTCTTCAACAAAATCCAAAGGCCTTGGAAGCTGTTTGGGACTATGCTTATGATCGAGTAGGTTATCTAGGAACTAATACTCCGATTGATCGTTGCTACAAGTGTGATTTTGAAGGAGATTTTGATCCAACTGAGAGAGGTTTTGCATGTCCTAACTGTGGCAATAGTGATCCTAAAACAGTAGATGTTGTTAAACGGACCTGTGGCTATCTTGGAAATCCGCAAGCGCGTCCGATGGTGAATGGACGTCATAAGGAAATTGCTGCGCGTGTCAAACACATGAACGGTTCTACTATTAAAACAGCAGGGCATGAAGTAAGAAATTAGAAAGAGATAGAATGGGCAAATATCAATTAGATGATAAGGGCAAGGCCTTGGTACAACGATTCCACGAAAAACATTCAAAGGGTGGAGTCAATAAAAAAGACCGAGTGGCTAGCCTAAGAGAGCAATTTTTAAATAAGAATAAGAAAAAGTGAGAGTCCGCTCTCGCTTTTCTCTTAGTTGGAGGTAAAGATGATATTACGCAGACCAAGATTGGCAGATAAGGAAGCTGTTGTAGATATGATAGAGGAGTTTGAAGAGACCCAATCGACCCACAATGGCGGATTTTGGGATATTGAGAATTTCTCTTACGAGGACTGGCTAGAAACTGGCCGAAATAAAGAAATGGGAATAGGATTGCTGGAAAATCGCGTTCCATCAATTCAGTTCGTTTTGTTTGATGAATCAGGCCGTGCTTTAGGTTTTTTGAATCTACGGCTGAGACTAAATGAGGGCTTGCTGAATCATGCTGGCCATATTGGCTATTCTATCCGCCCTTCCGAAAGAGGCAAGGGCTACGCCAAGGAAGCTCTCCGTCAAGGTCTACAAGTGGCTAAAGAAAAGAACATCCATCGTGCTCTGGTGACTTGTAGCGCAGAAAATCCTGCCAGCCGAGCTGTTATCTTAGCTAATGGTGGAGAGT
>NZ_KV804201.1:0-40967 GCF_001811305.1 Streptococcus sp. HMSC056C01 | reverse complement strand
GGTTCTACTATTAAAACAGCAGGGCATGAAGTAACAAATTAGAAAGAGATAGCATGGGAAAATATCAGTTAGACGATAAGGGGTAAGGCCTTGGTTCAACGATTCCACGAAAAGCATTCAAAGGGTGGAGTCAATAAAAAAGACCGAGTAGCTAGCCTTAGAGAACAATTTTTAAATAAGAACAAGAAAAAGTAAGAGTCAGCTCTCGCTTTTCTCTTAGTAGGAGGTAAAAGGATGGAATTACGCAGACCAAGATTGGCAGATAAAGAAGCAGTTTTAGAGATGATGGAAGAGTTTGAACAGACTCAATCAGCCCACGATGGCGGATTTTGGGATGTTGAGAATTTTGTTTATGAAGAGTGGTTGGAAAGTAATCAGAATCATGAAATGGGGATTAATTTGCCTGAAGGGTGGGTGCCTGATATTCAGTTAGTTGCTTTTGCAAAAGATGGTAAAGCAGTTGGATTCCTCAACCTTCGATTGCGTCTCAATGACTATTTGTTGGAGGAAGGTGGACATATTGGTTATTCTATCCGCCCTTCCGAAAGAGGTAAGGGCTACGCCAAAGAGTCCCTCCGCCAAGGTTTACAAATTGCCAAGGAAAAGAATATCCATCGGGCTCTGGTGACTTGTAGCACAGAAAATCCAGCAAGCCGAGCTGTTATCTTAGCTAATGGTGGAGAGTTGGAGGATGTTCGAAATGGAACGGAGCGCTACTGGATAGAGTTGGAGTAGAAAGCATGACATGGAATACACCAAAACCAGGCGAGTGGAAGAGTGAGGAGCTTAGTCAAGGGCGTATCATTGACTATAAGGCTTTTAACTTTGTGGATGGAGAAGGGGTGCGCAATTCTCTCTATGTAGCAGGCTGTATGTTTCACTGTGAAGGTTGCTACAATGTAGCTACCTGGTCTTTTAATGCAGGAATTCCTTATACGCCAGAATTGGAAGAACAAATCATGGCAGACTTAGCCCAGCCCTATGTTCAAGGATTGACTTTGCTAGGAGGAGAGCCATTCCTCAATACAGGTATTCTTTTGCCCCTTGTAAAACGCATTCGAAAGGAATTGCCAGAAAAAGACATCTGGTCTTGGACAGGATACACCTGGGAAGAAATGATGTTGGAGACGCCTGATAAACTAGAACTTTTATCCCTGATTGATATCCTAGTCGATGGCCGCTATGATAAGAGCAAACGCAACCTTATGTTGCAGTTCCGTGGCTCTTCCAACCAACGGATTATCGATGTGCAAAAGTCTCTTCAAAGTGGAAAGGTAGTCATTTGGGACAAGCTTAACGATGGAAAAGGAAGCTATGAACAGGTGAAGAGAGAATGAAGAAAAAAGACTTAATAGAACAACTGGTCTCAGAGATAGAAACTGGAAAAGTAAAAACGCTGGGTATCTACGGCCATGGAGCTTCAGGAAAATCAACTTTTGCTCAAGACTTATACCAAGTACTGGATGCTGAAAAGGTAAATTTACTAGAAACAGATCCCTATATCACATCTGAACGTCATCTGGTAGTACCAAAGCAAGCGCCAGACCAAAAGGTGACAGCCTGTTTGCCAGTAGCGCATGAACTGGCAAGTTTGCAGAGAGATATTCTCGCCCTGCAGGCGGGTATGGATGTCTTGACAATAGAAGAACCTTGGAAAGCTAGTGAGATCTTATCTGGAGAAAAAACGATTTTGATTGTCGAAGGGATGTCTGTCGGTTTTCTACCCAAGGAACTCTTTGACAAAACCATTTGTTTCTACACGGATGAGGAGACTGAATTAAAGAGACGACTAGCTCGAGATACGACTGTGAGAAATGGTGATGCATCCATTATATTGGCTAGTCAGCAGATGAGACGAGAGCAGTATCTACAATACTATAAAGAAACCGAGTCAAGAGCTGATATCTTGGTAGATCAATCAGATGATAAATTTCAAATTAAAACTAACATTGTATAGAAGAAAAGACAGATAATCTAGCACTTAAATATGAAAATTTATTAAAATGGAATAAGAAAACAGTTTCATCTAAAAAATTTAAAAAAACCTGTCAAATCCCTTGCAATCGCAGGGGCTTTGTGTTATTCTATTATGGTGCTGTAAATTACAGCTTTAGCTTTGATGCAAGAGGTTGCGACACGCTCGGTTGCATTGCCACGCAACGCGCGTCGGTTTTCTTGTGGAGCTAGCCTATTATCTTAAATAGACGAAAAGGAGAAAAAGATGGCAAACAAAAAAATCCGTATCCGTTTGAAAGCTTACGAACACCGTACGCTTGACACAGCGGCTGCAAAAATCGTAGAATCAGCTACTCGTACAGGTGCACAAGTTGCGGGTCCAATCCCACTTCCAACTGAGCGTAGCCTCTACACAATCATTCGTGCGACTCACAAATACAAAGACTCTCGCGAACAATTTGAAATGCGTACACACAAACGTTTGATCGATATCGTTAACCCAACTCAAAAAACAGTTGACGCTTTGATGAAATTGGATCTTCCAAGTGGTGTAAACGTAGAAATCAAACTTTAATTTAAAGCTTGATAACTTGAGCATAAAAAACGCTCGTTAAAAACTTTTTGAATAAAAAATATAGAAAAGGAACTATTTTCTCATGACAAAAGGAATCTTAGGGAAAAAAGTGGGAATGACTCAAATCTTCACTGAAGCTGGCGAATTGATCCCTGTAACAGTTATTGAAGCAACTCCAAACGTTGTTCTTCAAGTTAAAACTGTTGAAACAGACGGATACAACGCTATCCAAGTCGGTTTCGATGACAAACGCGAAGTATTGAGCAACAAACCTGCTAAAGGACATGTAGCAAAAGCTAACACGGCTCCTAAGCGCTTCATTCGTGAATTCAAAAACGTTGAAGGCTTGGAAGTTGGTGCTGAAATCACAGTTGAAACTTTCGCAGCTGGAGATGTTGTTGACGTAACTGGTACTTCTAAAGGTAAAGGTTTCCAAGGTGTTATCAAACGCCACGGACAATCACGTGGACCTATGGCTCACGGTTCTCGTTACCACCGTCGTCCAGGTTCTATGGGACCTGTTGCACCTAACCGCGTATTCAAAGGTAAAAACCTTGCAGGACGTATGGGTGGCGACCGTGTAACAATTCAAAACCTTGAAGTTGTACAAGTTGTTCCAGAAAAGAACGTTATCCTTATCAAAGGTAACGTACCAGGTGCTAAGAAATCTCTTATCACTATCAAATCAGCAGTTAAAGCTGGTAAATAATAAGGAAAGGGGAATACAGTCAAAATGGCAAATGTAACATTATTCGACCAAACTGGTAAACAAGCGGGCGAAGTTGTTCTTAACGATGCAATCTTTGGTATCGAACCAAACCAATCTGTTGTGTTTGATGTCATCATCAGCCAACGTGCTAGCCTTCGTCAAGGAACTCACGCTGTTAAAAACCGTTCAGCCGTTTCAGGTGGCGGACGCAAACCATGGCGTCAAAAAGGAACTGGACGTGCTCGTCAAGGTTCTATCCGCTCTCCACAATGGCGTGGTGGTGGAATTGTCTTCGGACCAACTCCACGTAGCTATGCGTACAAACTTCCTCAAAAAGTTCGTCGCCTTGCACTTAAATCTGTTTACTCAGAAAAAGTTGCTGAAAACAAATTTGTAGCCGTTGATTCTCTTGAATTTACAGCTCCAAAAACTGCTGAATTTGCAAAAGTTCTTGCAGCTTTGAGCATCGATTCTAAAGTCCTTGTTATTCTTGAAGAAGGAAACGAATTCGCAGCTCTTTCAGCTCGTAACCTTCCAAACGTGAAAGTTGCGACTGCTACAACTGCAAGTGTTCTTGACATCGCAAATAGTGACAAACTTCTTGTTACTCAAGCAGCTATCTCTAAAATCGAGGAGGTTCTTGCATAATGAATTTGTATGATGTTATCAAAAAACCTGTTATCACTGAAAGCTCAATGGCTCAACTTGAAGCAGGAAAATATGTATTTGAAGTTGACACTCGCGCTCACAAACTTTTGATCAAGCAAGCTGTTGAAGCTGCTTTCGAAGGTGTTAAAGTTGCAAATGTTAACACAATCAACGTAAAACCTAAAGCTAAACGTGTTGGACGTTACACTGGTTTTACTAACAAAACTAAAAAAGCTATCATCACTCTTACAGCTGATTCAAAAGCAATCGAGTTGTTTGCTGCTGAAGCTGAATAATCTAAGGAGGAAATATCGTGGGAATTCGTGTTTATAAACCAACAACAAACGGTCGCCGTAATATGACTTCTTTGGATTTCGCTGAAATCACAACAAGCACACCAGAAAAAACTTTGCTTGTTGCTTTGAAGAATAAGGCTGGTCGTAACAACAACGGTCGTATCACAGTTCGTCACCAAGGTGGTGGGCACAAACGTTTCTACCGTTTGGTTGACTTTAAACGTAACAAAGATAACGTTGAAGCAGTTGTTAAAACTATCGAGTACGATCCAAACCGTTCTGCAAACATCGCTCTTGTACACTACACTGACGGTGTGAAAGCATACATCATCGCTCCAAAAGGTCTTGAAGTTGGACAACGTATCGTTTCAGGTCCTGAAGCAGATATCAAAGTAGGTAACGCTCTTCCACTTGCTAACATCCCAGTTGGTACTTTGGTCCACAACATTGAGTTGAAACCAGGTCGTGGTGGTGAATTGGTTCGTGCTGCTGGAGCTTCTGCTCAAGTATTGGGACAAGAAGGTAAATACGTTCTTGTTCGTCTTCAATCAGGCGAAGTTCGTATGATTCTTGGAACTTGTCGTGCTACAGTTGGTGTTGTCGGAAACGAACAACATGGACTTGTAAACCTTGGTAAAGCAGGACGTAGCCGTTGGAAAGGTATCCGCCCAACAGTTCGTGGTTCTGTAATGAACCCTAACGACCACCCACACGGTGGTGGTGAAGGTAAAGCACCAGTTGGTCGTAAAGCACCATCTACTCCATGGGGCAAACCTGCTCTTGGTCTTAAAACTCGTAACAAGAAAGCGAAATCTGACAAACTTATCGTTCGTCGTCGCAACGAGAAATAATTTAAAACTAGTCGCTTAAGCAACTAGGAAATTCCGCCAGCTCGGTAGCGCTCCTTGTGAGCGCAAGCCGCTGTGGTACAAAATTTAAAGGAGAAAATATAAAAATGGGACGCAGTCTTAAAAAAGGACCTTTCGTCGATGAGCATTTGATGAAAAAAGTTGAAGCTCAAGCTAACGACGAAAAGAAAAAAGTTATCAAAACTTGGTCACGTCGTTCAACGATCTTCCCAAGTTTCATTGGTTACACAATCGCAGTTTATGATGGACGTAAACACGTACCTGTTTACATCCAAGAAGACATGGTAGGTCACAAACTTGGTGAATTTGCACCAACTCGTACTTACAAAGGTCACGCCGCAGACGACAAGAAGACACGTAGAAAATAAGGAGAACATAAATGGCAGAAATTACTTCAGCTAAAGCAATGGCTCGCACAGTACGTGTTTCACCTCGTAAATCACGTCTTGTTCTTGATAACATCCGTGGTAAAAGCGTAGCCGATGCAATCGCAATTTTGACATTCACTCCAAACAAAGCTGCTGAAATCATCTTGAAAGTTTTGAACTCAGCTGTAGCTAACGCTGAAAACAACTTTGGTTTGGATAAAGCTAACTTGGTAGTATCTGAAGCATTCGCAAACGAAGGACCAACTATGAAACGTTTCCGTCCACGTGCGAAAGGTTCAGCTTCACCAATCAACAAACGTACAGCTCACATCACTGTAGCTGTTGCAGAAAAATAAGGAGGTAAAATCGTGGGTCAAAAAGTACATCCAATTGGTATGCGTGTCGGCATCATCCGTGATTGGGATGCCAAATGGTATGCTGAAAAAGAATACGCGGATTACCTTCATGAAGATCTTGCAATCCGTAAATTCGTTCAAAAAGAACTTGCTGACGCAGCAGTTTCAACTATTGAAATTGAACGCGCAGTAAACAAAGTTAACGTTTCACTTCACACTGCTAAACCAGGTATGGTTATCGGTAAAGGTGGCGCTAACGTTGATGCACTCCGTGCTAAACTTAACAAATTGACTGGAAAACAAGTACACATCAACATCATCGAAATCAAACAACCTGATTTGGATGCTCACCTTGTAGGTGAAGGAATTGCTCGTCAATTGGAGCAACGTGTTGCTTTCCGTCGTGCACAAAAACAAGCAATCCAACGTGCTATGCGTGCTGGAGCTAAAGGAATCAAAACTCAAGTATCAGGTCGTTTGAACGGTGCAGATATCGCCCGTGCTGAAGGATACTCTGAAGGAACTGTTCCACTTCACACACTTCGTGCAGATATTGATTATGCTTGGGAAGAAGCAGACACTACATACGGTAAACTTGGTGTTAAAGTATGGATCTACCGTGGTGAAGTTCTTCCAGCTCGTAAAAACACTAAAGGAGGTAAATAACCAATGTTAGTACCTAAACGTGTTAAACACCGTCGTGAATTCCGTGGTAAAATGCGCGGTGAAGCTAAAGGTGGAAAAGAAGTAGCATTCGGTGAATACGGTCTTCAAGCTACAACTAGCCACTGGATCACTAACCGCCAAATCGAAGCTGCTCGTATCGCCATGACTCGTTACATGAAACGTGGTGGTAAAGTTTGGATTAAAATCTTCCCACACAAATCATACACAGCTAAAGCTATCGGGGTTCGTATGGGATCTGGTAAAGGGGCACCTGAAGGTTGGGTAGCACCAGTTAAACGTGGTAAAGTAATGTTTGAAGTTGCTGGTGTATCTGAAGAGATCGCTCGCGAAGCGCTTCGTCTTGCTAGCCACAAATTGCCAGTTAAATGTAAATTCGTAAAACGTGAAGCAGAATAAGGAGAAGGCATGAAACTTAATGAAGTAAAAGAATTTGTTAAAGAACTTCGTGGTCTTTCTCAAGAAGAACTCGCGAAGCGCGAAAACGAATTGAAAAAAGAATTGTTTGAACTTCGTTTCCAAGCTGCTACTGGTCAATTAGAACAAACAGCTCGCTTGAAAGAAGTTAAAAAACAAATCGCTCGTATCAAAACAGTTCAATCTGAAGCGAAATAATAGACTAGGGAAGGAGAAATTTCAATGGAACGCAATAATCGTAAAGTTCTTGTTGGACGTGTTGTATCTGACAAAATGGACAAGACAATCACAGTTGTAGTTGAAACAAAACGTAACCACCCAGTCTATGGTAAACGTATTAACTACTCTAAAAAATACAAAGCACATGATGAAAACAATGTTGCCAAAGAAGGCGATATCGTTCGTATCATGGAAACTCGTCCGCTTTCAGCTACAAAACGTTTCCGTCTTGTAGAAGTCGTTGAAGAAGCGGTTATCATCTAATCAAACCTGAAAGGAGAAAACTGAAATGATTCAAACAGAAACTCGTTTGAAAGTCGCAGACAACAGCGGTGCACGCGAAATCTTGACTATCAAAGTTCTTGGTGGTTCTAAACGTAAATTTGCGAACATCGGTGATGTTATTGTGGCATCTGTAAAACAAGCTACTCCTGGTGGTGCGGTTAAAAAAGGTGACGTTGTTAAAGCAGTTATCGTTCGTACTAAATCAGGTGCTCGTCGTGCTGATGGTTCATACATCAAATTTGACGAAAACGCAGCAGTTATTATCCGTGAAGATAAAACTCCTCGCGGAACACGTATCTTTGGCCCAGTTGCACGTGAATTGCGTGAAGGTGGCTTCATGAAGATCGTGTCACTTGCTCCAGAAGTACTTTAATTTTCACAGAGCAAAAACAAACAAACACAGTCCCCTGGCTTAGCCAGGGTGCCCATTGGGCGTAAGAATAAAAGGAGAAAAAAATGTTTGTAAAAAAAGGCGACAAAGTTCGCGTAATCGCTGGTAAAGATAAGGGAACAGAAGCTGTTGTCCTTACTGCCCTTCCAAAAGTAAACAAAGTTATCGTTGAAGGTGTTAACATCGTTAAGAAACACCAACGTCCAACTAACGAACTTCCTCAAGGTGGTATCATCGAGAAGGAAGCAGCTATCCACGTATCAAACGTTCAAGTTTTGGACAAAAACGGTGTAGCTGGTCGTGTTGGTTACAAATTTGTAGACGGTAAAAAAGTTCGCTACAACAAAAAATCAGGCGAAGTGCTTGATTAATCACGAAGGAAAGGAGAAGTATAATGGCAAATCGTTTAAAAGAAAAATATCTTAATGAAGTAGTTCCTGCTTTGACAGAACAATTCAACTACTCATCAGTGATGGCTGTGCCTAAAGTAGATAAGATCGTTTTGAACATGGGTGTTGGTGAAGCTGTATCAAACGCTAAAAGCCTTGAAAAAGCTGCTGAAGAATTGGCGCTTATCTCAGGTCAAAAACCACTTATCACTAAAGCTAAAAAATCAATCGCCGGCTTCCGTCTTCGTGAAGGTGTTGCGATCGGTGCAAAAGTTACCCTTCGTGGTGAACGTATGTACGAATTCTTGGATAAATTGGTTTCAGTTTCACTTCCACGTGTGCGTGACTTCCACGGTGTTCCAACAAAATCATTTGATGGACGCGGAAACTACACACTTGGTGTGAAAGAACAATTGATCTTCCCAGAAATCAACTTTGATGACGTTGACAAAACTCGTGGTCTTGACATCGTTATCGTAACTACTGCTAACACTGACGAAGAGTCACGTGCATTGCTTACAGGCCTTGGAATGCCTTTTGCAAAATAATATAGGAGGTATAACTAATGGCTAAAAAATCTATGATTGCTAAGAACAAACGCCCAGCGAAGTTCTCTACTCAAGCATACACTCGCTGTGAACGTTGTGGACGTCCACACTCAGTTTACCGCAAGTTTAAACTTTGCCGTGTTTGCTTCCGTGAATTGGCATATAAAGGTCAAATCCCTGGTGTAACAAAAGCATCTTGGTAATATCATGATACAAAGAGCGTAACAACCATAGCAAAAATAGGAGATTTGGTGCAGGAGTGATGCTCCAAGACAAATCTATCTTTTTTGCCCAGGTTGTAGCTCGTGTTCAAATGAGAGTTATCTTGTTTGAATGTGTCAATACTATCTGAGCCCAGCTCAATCATTAACTAGCAAGTGCAACTTGCAAACTACTAGTAAGAGGAGAAAAATAAAATGGTTATGACTGACCCAATCGCAGACTTCCTAACTCGTATTCGTAACGCTAACCAAGCAAAACACGAAGTACTTGAAGTACCTGCATCAAACATCAAAAAAGGGATTGCAGAAATCCTTAAACGCGAAGGTTTTGTTAAGAACGTAGAAATCATCGAAGATGACAAACAAGGCATCATCCGTGTATTCCTTAAATACGGACCAAACGGTGAAAAAGTTATCACAAACTTGAAACGTGTTTCTAAACCAGGACTTCGTGTCTACAAAAAACGTGAAGACCTTCCAAAAGTACTTAACGGTCTTGGAATTGCTATCCTTTCAACTTCTGAAGGTTTGCTTACTGATAAAGAAGCACGCCAAAAGAACGTTGGTGGAGAAGTTATCGCTTACGTTTGGTAATATTTAGCTCCCAATTTCTTTGTGACTCGTCGTTATCGTCTCTTGCCTAACCCAAAGTTATGTCTGCGAGACGATGCCTAGATTCACTTTGAAGTTGAAACCTAAATGTTCCTTTAAATCGAGAAATCGATTTAACCCCGTGAAAACTGGTCGACAAGGCCTGACAATTTAACAGGAGAATAAAAACATGTCACGTATTGGTAATAAAGTTATCGTGTTGCCTGCTGGTGTTGAAATCACTAACAATGACAACGTTGTAACTGTAAAAGGACCTAAAGGAGAACTTACTCGTGAGTTCTCAAAAGATATTGAAATTCGTGTGGAAGGTACTGAAGTAACTCTTCACCGTCCAAACGATTCAAAAGAAATGAAAACTATCCACGGAACTACTCGTGCTCTTTTGAACAACATGGTTATTGGTGTATCAGAAGGATTCAAGAAACAACTTGAAATGCGTGGGGTTGGTTACCGTGCACAACTTCAAGGATCAAAACTTGTTTTGGCTGTTGGTAAATCACATCCAGACGAAGTTGAAGCTCCAGAAGGAATTACTTTTGAACTTCCAAACCCAACAACAATCGTTGTTAGCGGAATTTCAAAAGAAGTAGTTGGTCAAACAGCTGCTTACGTACGTAGCCTTCGTTCACCAGAACCTTACAAAGGTAAAGGTATCCGTTACGTTGGCGAATATGTTCGTCTTAAAGAAGGTAAAACAGGTAAATAATATTGAGTGGTTGATTTTCAGCCACCAATATCATTTCCAACTTTGTGCATAGCACACGATTTAAAACTAAAGAGGTGAAAACTGTGATTTCTAAACCAGATAAAAACAAACTCCGCCAAAAACGCCACCGTCGCGTTCGCGGAAAACTCTCTGGAACTGCTGATCGCCCACGTTTGAACGTATTCCGTTCTAATACAGGCATCTACGCTCAAGTTATTGATGACGTAGCGGGTGTAACGCTCGCAAGTGCTTCAACTCTTGACAAAGAAGTTTCAAAAGGAACAAAAACTGAACAAGCCGTTGCTGTCGGTAAACTCGTTGCAGAACGTGCAAACGCTAAAGGTATTTCAGAAGTGGTGTTCGACCGCGGTGGATATCTATATCACGGACGTGTGAAAGCTTTGGCTGATGCAGCTCGTGAAAACGGATTGAAATTCTAATAGGAGGACACTAGAAAATGGCATTTAAAGACAATGCAGTTGAATTAGAAGAACGCGTAGTTGCTGTTAACCGTGTTACTAAAGTTGTTAAAGGTGGACGTCGTCTTCGTTTTGCAGCTCTTGTAGTCGTTGGTGACCACAATGGTCGCGTAGGATTTGGTACTGGTAAAGCTCAAGAAGTTCCAGAAGCAATCCGCAAAGCAGTAGAAGATGCTAAGAAAAACTTGATCGAAGTTCCTATGGTTGGAACAACAATCCCACACGAAGTTATTTCAGAATTCGGTGGAGCTAAAGTATTGTTGAAACCTGCTGTAGAAGGTTCTGGGGTTGCCGCTGGTGGTGCTGTTCGTGCCGTTATCGAGTTGGCAGGTGTAGCTGATGTTACATCTAAATCTCTTGGCTCAAATACTCCAATCAACATTGTTCGCGCAACTGTTGAAGGTTTGAAACAATTGAAACGCGCTGAAGAAGTTGCTGCCCTTCGTGGTATTTCAGTTTCTGATTTGGCATAAGAAAGGGGATAAAATGGCTCAAATTAAAATTACTTTGACTAAGTCTCCAATCGGACGCATTCCATCACAACGTAAAACTGTTGTAGCACTTGGACTTGGCAAATTGAACAGCTCTGTTATTAAAGAAGATAACCCAGCAGTACGTGGTATGATCACTGCAGTATCTCACTTGGTAACAGTTGAAGAAGTAAACTAATTAAATTTTAGGGGATGTGCAGTATACCATCCCCTAAAACTAGATATAGTCATCTTTGATGACAAAGGTATAGGCGAGTTGATAGGAGAGACAACCTTTTCTCTCTTATCGGCGCTAGCATTTTACAAAAGAGGAGAAAATATATAATGAAACTTCATGAATTGAAACCTGCAGAAGGTTCTCGTAAAACTCGTAACCGTGTTGGTCGTGGTACTTCATCAGGTAACGGTAAAACATCTGGTCGTGGTCAAAAAGGTCAAAAAGCTCGTAGCGGTGGCGGAGTACGTCTTGGTTTTGAAGGTGGACAAACTCCATTGTTCCGTCGTCTTCCAAAACGTGGATTCACTAACATCAACGCTAAAGAATACGCAATTGTTAACCTTGACCAATTGAACGTCTTTGAAGATGGTGCAGAAGTAACTCCAGTTGTTCTTATCGAATCAGGAATTGTTAAAGCTGAAAAATCAGGTATCAAAATTCTTGGTAACGGTGAGTTGACTAAGAAATTGTCTGTAAAAGCAGCTAAATTCTCTAAATCAGCTGAAGAAGCTATCACTGCTAAAGGTGGTTCAGTAGAAGTCATCTAAGAGAGGTGACCTATGTTTTTTAAATTATTGAGAGAAGCCTTCAAAGTCAAGCAAGTTCGATCAAAAATTCTTTTTACAATTTTTATCGTCTTTGTCTTCCGTATCGGGACTAGCATTACGGTTCCATGGGTGAATGCCAATAGCTTGAATGCTTTGAGTGGTCTATCTTTTCTAAATATGTTAAGTTTGGTGTCTGGTAATGCCATGAAAAACTTTTCAGTTTTTGCACTTGGTGTTAGTCCATACATTACTGCTTCTATCGTTGTCCAACTCTTACAAATGGATTTATTACCGAAGTTTGTAGAGTGGGGCAAACAAGGGGAAGTTGGTCGTAGAAAGTTGAACCAGGCAACTCGATATATTGCCCTTGTTCTTGCATTCGTGCAATCTATCGGAATTACTGCTGGTTTTAATGCTTTATCTGGAGCCAAACTTTTGACTGTTCCTTTAACACCACAAGTTTTCCTTGTGATTGGAGCAATCCTAACAGCGGGTAGTATGATTGTAACTTGGTTGGGAGAGCAAATTACTGATAAGGGTTATGGAAATGGTGTTTCCATGATTATCTTTGCGGGGATTGTTGCTTCAATTCCTGATATGATCAAGGGTATCTATGTTGACTACTTTGTCAATGTACCAAGCAGTCGCTTGACTTCATCCCTCATTTTTGTTGCTATCTTAATTGTAGCAGTCTTATTGATTGTTTACTTTACAACTTATGTTCAACAAGCTGAATATAAGATACCAATTCAGTATACTAAGGTAGCACAAGGAGCACCGTCAAGTTCCTATCTTCCATTGAAGATTAACCCTGCAGGAGTTATTCCAGTTATCTTTGCTAGCTCAATTACAGCAGCACCAGCGGCAATTTTACAATTTGTAAGTGCATCTGGTCTTGATTGGGCCTGGGTACGTAGTGCTCAGGAGTTGCTATCTACAACAGCCCCTACAGGTATCGCTTTGTACGCTCTGTTGATTATCCTCTTTACATTCTTCTATACATTTGTACAGATTAATCCAGAGAAGGCAGCAGAAAATTTGCAAAAGAGCGGTGCTTATATCCACGGTGTCCGTCCTGGTAAAGGGACAGAAGAGTATATGTCAAAACTTCTTCGTCGTCTCGCAACAGTCGGTTCCCTCTTCTTAGGTGTTATTTCTATTTTACCTATTGTAGCTAAGGATTTATTCGGTCTTTCAGAAGTAGTTGCTTTTGGGGGAACAAGTCTTTTGATCATTATCTCAACAGGTATTGAAGGAATTAAACAATTAGAAGGTTATTTATTGAAACGTAAGTATGTTGGTTTCATGAATACAACAGAATAATTGTAATAGAAAAGAAAATTCACTATTGCTCAGAGAGTGGAGTTTAAAAATCAAAGACCTTGTCAGATTTTTATCTCCTCTCTTCTATTTTGTTTTTAAATAGGAGTTGAAATGAATTTTTGCTTCTATTTAAAAATAAAAAAGGAGTTTGAATCATGAATCTTTTGATTATGGGCTTACCTGGTGCAGGTAAGGGTACACAAGCAGCAAGAATTGTTGAACAATTCCATGTTGCTCATATCTCAACAGGTGATATGTTCCGTGCGGCAATGGCTAACCAAACTGAAATGGGTGTCTTAGCTAAGTCTTATATCGACAAAGGCGAGTTAGTTCCAGATGAAGTCACAAACGGTATCGTAAAAGAGCGTCTCTCACAAGATGACATTAAAGAAACTGGTTTCTTGTTGGACGGGTACCCACGTACAATTGAACAAGCTCATGCCTTGGATAAAACTTTAGCTGAATTAGGGATTGAACTTGAAGGTGTTATTAACATCGAAGTAAATCCAGATTGTCTTTTGGAGCGTTTGAGTGGTCGTATCATTCACCGTGAAACTGGCGAAACTTTCCACAAAGTTTTCAACCCACCAGTTGACTACAAAGAAGAAGACTATTACCAACGTGAAGATGATAAACCTGAAACAGTAAAACGTCGTTTGGATGTCAATATTGCCCAAGGTGAACCGATTATTGCCCACTATCGTGCTAAAGGTTTGGTACATGATATCGAAGGTAATCAAGATATCAATGATGTATTTACAGATATCGAAAAAGTATTGACAAATTTGAAATAAAAGCGTTTTTCATGCTTGCAAAATGTCTCTACAAATGTTATACTGAATTAGTCTGACTTATAATTGTTGTCTCTGTGTCTAGAGGCATCAAATCGAAATTTATGGAGGTACTTTTGCGTGGCAAAAGACGATGTGATTGAAGTTGAAGGTAAAGTAGTTGATACTATGCCGAATGCAATGTTTACGGTTGAACTTGAAAATGGACATCAGATTTTAGCAACAGTTTCTGGTAAAATTCGTAAAAACTATATTCGTATTTTAGCGGGAGATCGTGTTACTGTCGAAATGAGTCCATATGACTTGACACGTGGACGTATCACTTACCGCTTTAAATAATCGAAAAACTTGGAGGGATAAGAAATGAAAGTAAGACCATCGGTCAAACCAATTTGCGAATACTGTAAAGTTATTCGTCGTAATGGTCGTGTTATGGTAATTTGCCCAGCAAATCCAAAACACAAACAACGTCAAGGATAAGATAGAAAGGAGAAAACATGGCTCGTATTGCTGGAGTTGACATTCCAAATGACAAACGCGTAGTAATTTCATTGACTTATGTGTACGGTATCGGACTTCCAACATCTAAGAAAATCTTGGCAGCTGCTGGAATTTCAGAAGATGTACGTGTTCGCGATCTTACACCAGATCAAGAAGATGCTATCCGTCGTGAAGTGGATGCAATCAAAGTTGAAGGTGACCTTCGTCGTGAAGTTAACTTGAACATCAAACGTTTGATGGAAATCGGTTCATACCGTGGTATCCGTCACCGTCGTGGACTTCCTGTCCGTGGACAAAACACTAAAAACAACGCTCGCACTCGTAAAGGTAAAGCTGTTGCGATTGCTGGTAAGAAAAAATAATATAGGAGGTAAAAGTCTTGGCTAAACCAACACGTAAACGTCGTGTGAAAAAGAATATCGAATCTGGTATTGCTCATATTCACGCTACATTTAATAACACTATTGTTATGATTACTGATGTGCATGGTAATGCAATTGCTTGGTCATCAGCTGGTGCTCTTGGTTTCAAAGGTTCTCGTAAATCTACACCATTTGCTGCTCAAATGGCTTCTGAAGCTGCTGCTAAATCTGCACAAGAACACGGTCTTAAGTCAGTTGAAGTTACTGTTAAAGGTCCAGGTTCTGGTCGTGAGTCAGCTATTCGTGCTCTTGCTGCCGCTGGTCTTGAAGTAACAGCAATTCGTGATGTGACTCCAGTGCCACACAATGGTGCTCGTCCTCCAAAACGTCGCCGTGTATAATCATAACCTTACACTGCTTTTCGTTTAAGAGGGAGTAACTAAATGATCGAGTTTGAAAAACCAAATATAACAAAAATTGATGAAAATAAAGATTATGGCAAGTTTGTAATCGAACCGCTTGAACGTGGTTACGGTACAACACTTGGTAACTCTCTTCGTCGTGTACTTCTAGCTTCTCTTCCAGGGGCTGCTGTAACATCTATCAATATCGAAGGTGTATTGCATGAATTTGATACAGTTCCGGGTGTTCGCGAAGACGTGATGCAAATCATTCTGAACATCAAAGGTATTGCAGTAAAATCTTACGTTAAAGACGAAAAGATCATTGAACTAGATGTGCAAGGTCCTGCTGAAATTACAGCTGGAGATATCTTGACAGATAGCGACATTGAAATTGTAAATCCAGATCATTATCTCTTTACAATCGGTGAAGGTTCTTCTCTAAAAGCGACAATGACTGTTAACAGTGGTCGTGGATATGTACCTGCTGATGAAAATAAAAAAGATAATGCACCAGTTGGAACACTTGCTGTAGATTCTATTTATACACCAGTTACAAAAGTCAACTATCAAGTTGAACCTGCTCGTGTAGGTAGCAATGATGGTTTCGACAAATTAACCCTTGAAATCTTGACTAATGGAACAATTATTCCAGAAGATGCATTAGGGCTTTCAGCACGTATCTTGACAGAGCACCTTGATTTGTTTACAAATCTTACAGAGATTGCTAAGTCAGCAGAAGTGATGAAAGAAGCTGATACTGAATCGGACGACCGTATCTTGGAACGTACGATTGAGGAACTTGACTTGTCTGTGCGTTCATACAACTGTTTGAAACGTGCCGGTATCAACACTGTGCATGATTTGACAGAAAAATCTGAAGCAGAGATGATGAAAGTAAGAAATCTTGGACGCAAGAGTTTGGAAGAAGTGAAAGTCAAACTCATTGATTTGGGTCTTGGATTAAAAGATAAATAAAGGAGGAATAAATGGCTTACCGTAAACTAGGACGCACTAGCTCACAACGTAAAGCAATGCTTCGCGATTTGACAACTGACCTTTTGATCAACGAATCAATCGTGACAACTGAAGCTCGTGCTAAAGAAATCCGTAAAACTGTTGAAAAAATGATTACTCTAGGTAAACGTGGTGATTTGCATGCACGTCGTCAAGCAGCTGCTTTCGTACGTAATGAAATCGCATCTGAAAACTATGATGAAGCAACTGATAAGTACACTTCTACTACAGCACTTCAAAAATTGTTCTCAGAAATCGCACCTCGTTATGCTGAGCGTAACGGTGGATACACTCGTATCCTTAAAACTGAACCACGTCGTGGTGATGCAGCGCCAATGGCGATCATCGAATTAGTATAAAATCATCAATTTTGTTGAGTGTTATGATGATGGGGTCTTGTGCTCTTAGTCTAGCTCTGGTCTACCGCTAGGACTTATGTCCTAGCGGGAACACTCATCATAAGATGATAAGGTAGACGCTTGTTTACGAAATTGTTTTTTACTAAAGAACAATTTCGTAAGCAGGCGTTTTTGAGTATTTTAGTAAGAAATATGCTATACTATTGAAAAAGAAAATCAACAATGTTCATTTTCTCAAAAATATTCTATAAAGAGGTTATGTGCCAATAAATTATCAGTTTTAAGTTCTAAACTAGCGACTTGGTAAAAAATATTAGCCTGGTACAAGATCAACTAAGAGATTTTTTTAGGGTTTCAACTTGGATAATTATTCACTATTAAGTGATTTAGTTACTCTATCCTCCTTTTTCATTTTATTTTTGTCCAAAATGATATCGTTCTGTGTTAGAAATGGAGTTTAATCATGAAAGCTATTATTACTGTTGTTGGTAAAGATAAATCTGGAATTGTTGCAGGTGTTGCGACAAAAATTGCTGAATTAGGCTTAAATATTGATGATATCTCACAAACAGTCTTGGACGAATTCTTTACTATGATGGCTGTGGTATCTAGTGATGAAAAACAAGATTTTACACATCTTAGAAACGAATTTGAGGTTTTTGGTCAGACTTTGAATGTCAAAATCAATATTCAAAGTGCGGCTATTTTTGATGCTATGTACAATATCTAGGAGGTATTTATGGATATTAGACAAGTTACCGAAACAATCGCAATGATTGAGGAGCAAAACTTCGACATTAGAACCATTACCATGGGGATTTCCCTTTTGGACTGTATCGATCCAGATATCAATCGTGCTGCGGACAAAATATATGAAAAGATTACTACAAAAGCAGCTAATTTAGTGGCTGTTGGAGATGAAATTGCGGCTGAGTTAGGAATTCCTATTGTGAATAAACGTGTGTCAGTAACTCCAATTTCCTTGATTGGTGCTGCTACCGATGCGACGGATTATGTAGTCTTAGCTAAAGCACTGGATAAAGCTGCGAAAAAAATTGGTGTTGACTTCATTGGTGGTTTTTCAGCCTTGGTACAAAAGGGTTATCAAAAAGGTGATGAAATCCTTATCAACTCCATTCCTCGTGCTTTGGCAGAAACGGATAAGGTGTGTTCATCAGTAAATATTGGTTCGACTAAATCGGGTATCAATATGACCGCAGTAGCGGATATGGGACGCATTATCAAGGAAACAGCTTCTTTATCTGATATGGGGGCGGCTAAATTGGTTGTATTTGCCAACGCGGTAGAGGACAATCCTTTTATGGCAGGCGCTTTTCATGGGGTTGGTGAAGCAGATGTCATCATCAATGTCGGTGTTTCTGGTCCAGGTGTTGTTAAACGTGCCTTGGAAAAGGTTCGTGGTCAGAGCTTTGATGTTGTTGCTGAAACTGTTAAAAAGACAGCATTCAAGATTACCCGTATTGGTCAATTGGTTGGTCAAATGGCTAGTGAGCGCCTCGGAGTTGATTTTGGGATTGTCGATTTGAGTTTAGCTCCAACTCCAGCAGTGGGTGATTCTGTAGCTCGTGTTCTTGAAGAAATGGGGCTAGAGACAGTTGGGACTCATGGAACGACTGCTGCCTTGGCTCTCTTGAATGATCAAGTTAAAAAAGGCGGAGTTATGGCTTGCAACCAAGTTGGTGGATTGTCAGGTGCTTTTATCCCAGTTTCTGAGGACGAGGGGATGATTGCTGCAGTGCAAAACGGCTCCCTTAATTTGGAAAAATTAGAAGCTATGACAGCTATCTGTTCAGTTGGTTTGGATATGATTGCCATTCCTGAGGATACACCAGCAGAAACGATTGCGGCAATGATTGCGGATGAAGCTGCTATCGGAGTCATCAATATGAAAACAACTGCTGTACGTATTATTCCAAAAGGAAAAGAAGGCGACATGATTGAGTTTGGTGGCCTTTTAGGAACAGCTCCAGTCATGAAAGTCAACGGTGCATCGTCTGTTGATTTCATTGCACGTGGAGGACAAATCCCAGCTCCAATCCATAGTTTTAAAAATTAAAAAGAAATTGAATCTGTTTAAGTTGGGTTTAAGGATAGACCTGTATACTACTATTATTAAATAAAGACCTCCTAACTTTATTTAATTAAAATCCTAACTTTTTCATAATAATCTCCTACAAAAGTCACTCCAAAGGGTGACTTTTGTTTTATCTCAAGAGAAAGTAGCATGTTCAAATTTGTAAATTTGTCAAAAAATAATATGATTTAAAGGATAAAACTAGTTTTTTCATTCTGTAAAATGGGCTAAAACCTTGCTATGATTGGCTTTTTGAAAAATTATGGTATAATAGTAGTAGTTTTAATAGATGGAGTTGAATTTTGAAAAAACGCTTTCGTGTAAAAAAAGAGAAAGATTTTAGTGCAATATTTAAAAAAGGGGAGAGTTTTGCTAATCGTAAATTTGTTATTTATCGATTAGAAAATAATGAGCAGCATTTTCGAGTTGGTCTGTCTGTCAGCAAAAAATTGGGAAACGCTGTCACGAGGAATCAGATCAAGAGAAGAATTCGACATATTCTGATTGAACATAAAAATCAGCTGGTTGAAAATGTAGATTTTGTTGTGATTGCTCGAAAAGGTGTTGAAATCTTGGACTACGCGGAAATGGAGAAAAATCTACTTCACGTATTAAAGTTATCAAAGATTTACCAGGAAGGAAATGGGAGTGAAAAAGAAATTACAGTTGACTAGCTTAATGGTGCTTGCTTTATTTGTGATGAGCGCCTGCACGGCTAGTGGTACGACGAGTGAGATTACAGCTGAATCAACAGGTTTTTGGAGTAAATTTGTTTATTTTTTTGCTGAAATCATTCGCTTTTTATCATTTGATACAAGTATTGGTCTGGGGATTATATTATTTACCCTTCTGATTAGAACGATTCTTCTACCAGTCTTTCAGATACAAATGGTGGCATCTAGAAAGATGCAAGAAGTACAACCACTGGTTAAGGAGTTGCGAGAACGTTATCCGGGACGGGATATGGAGAGCCGTACCAAGTTGGACCAAGAAATGCGTCAGTTGTTCAAGCAACATGGTGTCAAACAGTCAGCTTCTCTTTGGCCAATCTTAATCCAAATGCCAGTCTTGTTGGCCTTGTTCCAAGCTTTGAGTAGGGTAGAATTTCTAAAAACGGGTCATTTCTTATGGATTAACCTTGGTGGTGTTGATACGACTTTTGTTTTGCCTATTCTGGCAGCTATCTTTACTTTCCTTAGCACCTGGTTATCCAATAAGGCCATGGTTGAGAAAAATGGCGCCATGACAGGAATGATGTATGCAATGCCAGTCATGATTTTCTTCTTTGCCATGTATTCACCAAGTGGGGTTGCCTTATACTGGGCGGTATCCAATGCTTATCAGGTGCTCCAAACCTATCTGCTCAACAATCCATTCAAGATTATTGCAGAGCGTGAGGCGGGAGTACAGGCTAAGAAGGATTTAGAAATCAAGAAGAGAAAGCTCTCAAGAAAGCACAGAAAAAGAAAAAGTAAGGAGGAATCTTGTAATGGTATTATTTACAGGTTCAACTGTTGAGGAAGCAATCCAAACGGGATTGAAGGAATTGGGGATTCCTAGAATGAAGGCGCATATTAAGGTTGTCTCAAGGGAGAAAAAAGGTTTCTTTGGCCTTTTTGGGAAGAAACCAGCGCAAGTTGATATCGAAGCAATTAGTGAGACAACTGTTGTGAAGGCAAATCAGCAAGCAGTCAAGGGAGTTCCAAAGGAAGTTAATGCTAAGAACGAACCCGTTAAGACTGTTAGTGAGGCAACAGTAGACTTAGGTCATGTTGTTGAAGCAATCAAGAAAATCGAGGAAGAAGGACAAGGGATCTCTGAAGAGGTTAAGGCCGAAATTCTAAAAAATGAGAAAGAGGCTAGTACAATTTTAGAGGAGACTGGTCATATTGCCATTTTAAAAGATTTACTGCCAGAAGAATCTAAAGAGCAGGAAGAAGTCGAGCAGAATGATGATTTAGAAAATCTAGGTTTGAAGATTGAACCGACCTATGATATTGACCAGGTGGTCGAAGAAGTGACCAACTATGTTCAAGGTATTATTGATGATATGGATGTTGAGGGAGCAATCTCAAGCACTTCAAATCGTCGTTCTATCAATATGCAAATTGATACCAATGAACCGGGCCGTATTATCGGTTACCACGGGAAGGTCTTGAAATCTCTCCAACTTTTAGCACAGAATTATCTCTATAATCGCTATTCAAGAACCTTCTATATTACCATCAATGTTAATGATTATGTAGAACACCGTGCAGAAGTCTTGCAAAGTTATGCACAGAAGTTAGCTACACGTGTCCTAGAAGAGGGGCGTAGTCAGGTGACTGATCCAATGTCTAGCAGCGAACGTAAAATCATCCATCGTATTATTTCACGTATGGAGGGTGTCACTAGTTATTCAGAAGGTGATGAGCCAAATCGTTACGTTGTGGTTGATACAGAATAATCAAAGCAAAATCAGGGGCATCCTGATTTTTTGCTAGCTAAGGGAGGTTGATCCTATGTTGAATACAATGAGAGAATATCTAGCTTACTCTGGTTTACAGTATCAAAAACCCGAGAGGGCAGGTCAAGAAGCTGAAAAAATGCTTTATTTGAGGAGCAAGGGGCAGAAGGCCAGAAAGGCCTTTACACACTTAGCCAAGGCTTTTCAAGAAAGACATCCAGAATGGGATCTCCAAGGGACGAGTCAGTGGATGAATCAAGCCCAACGTTTGCGACCGCATTTCTGGGCCTATCTACAGCGTGAGGGAGAAGTGACAGAGCCTATGTTGGCTCTTCGTTTATATGGAAGCCCTTCTGATTTTGGAGTTTCACTAGAAGTGAGTTTTATAGAACGTAAGAAGGATGATAAAACTTTAGACAAGCAGGCCAAGGTCCTAGAAGTTCCAGTATTAGACGGAATTTACTATCTAGTCTACTCAAATGGAGAAAGTCACAAGATGGAGGCTACTGAGGAAAATCGTCAAATTTTAAGAGAAAAACTATCCCATCAGGAAGTCCGAAAAGTTTTGGTGAAGATAGATGTTCCAGTGGCCGAAAATTCATCTGAAGAAGAAATCCTAGAAGTCCTACTGGAATCTTATGAAACAATTCTTCCCTTTTATCTAGCTACGAGAAAATAAGATAAGCCGTAAAATATCATAAATCATACAGTCCAAGAGTGAACAGTCCGCTGTGTAATTCTTGGTCTTTTTGTTTCCGTTTTCACATTATATAATAAACTTACAAAAACAATTCAAAAGGAGAACAATTATGGAAGTCATTTCAAGTGTTCTAAATTGGTTTTCTAGCAATATTTTGCAGAATCCCGCATTTTTCGTAGGTATATTGGTGTTGATAGGATATGCACTTTTGAAAAAACCTGCTCATGATGTTTTCTCAGGTTTCGTTAAAGCAACAGTAGGCTATATGTTGCTCAACGTGGGTGCTGGTGGTTTGGTTACAACTTTCCGTCCAATCTTGGCAGCCCTTAACTACAAATTCCAAATTGGTGCAGCGGTTATCGACCCTTACTTTGGACTTGCTGCAGCAAACAACAAAATTGCAGCAGAGTTTCCAGATTTCGTTGGAACTGCAACTACAGCTCTCTTGATTGGATTTGGAGTGAATATCTTGCTTGTAGCTCTTCGCAAGATTACGAAAGTAAGAACCCTCTTTATTACTGGTCACATCATGGTACAACAAGCTGCGACTGTATCTCTTATGGTTCTATTCTTAGTTCCACAATTGCGCAATGCTTATGGTACAGCAGCAATCGGTATCATCTGTGGCCTTTACTGGTCAGTTAGTTCAAATATGACTGTTGAGGCAACTCAACGTCTGACTGGTGGTGGCGGATTTGCGATTGGTCACCAACAACAATTTGCAATCTGGTTTGTAGATAAAGTGGCAGGACGCTTTGGTAAGAAAGAAGAAAGTCTAGACAATCTTAAATTGCCTAAGTTTCTCTCAATCTTCCACGATACAGTTGTTGCATCTGCTACCTTGATGCTCGTATTCTTCGGAGCCATTCTGTTAATCTTGGGTCCAGACATTATGTCTAATAAAGAAGTCATCACTTCAGGAACTCTATTCAATCCTGCAAAACAAGATTTCTTTATGTACATTATCCAAACAGCCTTCACCTTCTCAGTTTACTTGTTCGTTTTGATGCAAGGTGTCCGCATGTTCGTATCTGAGTTGACAAATGCCTTCCAAGGTATTTCAAACAAATTGTTGCCAGGTTCATTCCCAGCAGTTGACGTTGCAGCTTCTTATGGATTTGGTTCTCCAAACGCTGTCTTGTCTGGATTTGCCTTTGGTTTGATTGGTCAATTGATTACAATTGTCTTGCTCATCGTCTTTAAAAACCCTGTCCTTATTATTACAGGGTTTGTACCAGTGTTCTTTGATAATGCAGCCATCGCGGTCTATGCTGATAAGCGTGGCGGATGGAAAGCAGCCGTTATCCTATCCTTCATCTCAGGTGTCCTTCAAGTTGCCCTAGGAGCTCTATGTGTAGCCCTTCTCGACTTAGCATCTTACGGTGGTTACCATGGAAATATCGACTTTGAATTCCCATGGCTCGGATTTGGCTATATCTTTAAATACCTCGGTATTGTTGGTTATGTACTTGTGTGTCTCTTCTTGCTTGTTATTCCTCAACTTCAATTTGCCAAAGCAAAAGATAAAGAAAAATACTACAACGGTGAAGTTCAAGAAGAAGCATAGTTTCTAGAAAAGGAGAAAATAAAATGGTTAAAGTATTAGCAGCGTGCGGAAATGGAATGGGTTCATCTATGGTTATCAAGATGAAGGTTGAAAATGCCCTCCGTAAGCTTAATCAAACAGACTTTACAGTCAATTCATGCAGTGTTGGTGAAGCAAAAGGCTTAGCAGCAGGCTATGACATCGTAATCGCTTCTCTTCATTTGATCCAAGAATTGGAAGGTCGGACTAATGGGAAGTTAATTGGACTTGACAACTTGATGGATGATAAAGAAATCACTGAAAAACTCAGTCAAGCACTACAGTAAAAGGTTGGAGGGGGCTGGACAGAAACTGAGAGTTATCGTTTCTGTCCTTCTCCCTCTTTAAATAAAGGAGGCAGATATGAATTTAAAACAAGCTTTAATTGACAATGACTCGATCCGACTAGGGTTAGAGGCTAACGATTGGAAGGAAGCAGTCAAGGTAGCAGTAGATCCCTTGATTGAAAGTGGAGCAATTTTACCAGAGTATTACGATGCTATTATCGAATCAACTGAAGAGTATGGCCCTTACTATATCTTAATGCCAGGTATGGCTATGCCCCACGCTAGACCTGAAGCTGGAGTGCAAAGAGATGCCTTTTCATTGATTACCTTACAAAATCCTGTTGTATTTTCAGATGGGAAAGAGGTCTCTGTTTTGTTGGCACTAGCGGCAACAAGTTCAAAAATTCACACAAGTGTAGCCATTCCACAAATCATTGCCTTATTTGAATTAGAAGATTCTATTGCACGTTTACAGGCTTGCCAGACTAAAGAAGATGTCTTGGCGATGATCGAAGAATCTAAGGATAGCCCTTATCTTGAAGGATTGGATTTAGAAAGTTAGAAAGAGGAATAAAGAAATGACAAAAAGAATACCTAATTTACAAGTTGCATTAGACCATTCAGACTTGCAAGGAGCGATTAAAGCAGCTGTTTCTGTTGGTCAGGAAGTAGATATTATCGAAGCTGGAACTGTTTGCTTGCTTCAAGTTGGAAGTGAATTGGTTGAAGTCTTGCGTAGCCTTTTCCCAGATAAGATTATTGTGGCAGATACAAAATGTGCCGATGCTGGTGGAACAGTTGCCAAAAATAATGCCGTTCGTGGAGCAGATTGGATGACTTGTATCTGTTGTGCAACCATCCCTACCATGGAAGCTGCTCTAAAGGCTATCAAGGCTGAACGTGGAGACCGTGGCGAAATCCAGATCGAGCTGTATGGTGATTGGACTTTTGAACAAGCTCAGCTTTGGCTAGATGCAGGTATCTCACAAGCTATCTATCACCAATCTCGTGATGCCCTTCTTGCTGGTGAAACTTGGGGTGAAAAAGACCTTAATAAGGTTAAAAAACTCATTGACATGGGCTTCCGTGTTTCTGTAACAGGTGGTCTAGATGTAGATACTCTCAAACTCTTTGAAGGCGTTGATGTCTTTACCTTTATCGCAGGTCGTGGAATTACAGAGGCTGCGGATCCAGCAGGAGCAGCGCGTGCCTTCAAGGATGAAATCAAACGAATTTGGGGGTAAGCCATGGCACGTCCAATTGGAATTTATGAAAAGGCAACCCCGACTCACTTTACCTGGCTAGAACGTTTAAATTTTGCCAAGGAGTTAGGCTTTGATTTTGTCGAGATGTCTATTGACGAACGTGATGAGCGCTTAGCAAGACTTGACTGGAGCAAGGAAGAACGCTTGGAAGTTGTCAAAGCGATCTATGAAACTGGTGTTCGTATTCCCTCTATCTGTTTTTCAGGCCATCGTCGTTACCCATTGGGATCAAATAATCCAGTTCTAGAGGAAAAATCTCTGGAACTCATGAAAAAATGTATCGAATTAGCTCAAGATTTGGGAGTTCGTACGATTCAATTAGCTGGTTACGACGTTTACTATGAGGAAAAGTCACCCCAGACACGCCAACGTTTTATTAAAAATTTGAGAAAAGCTTGTGACTGGGCAGAAGAAGCTCAGGTGGTACTTGCCATCGAAATTATGGATGATCCTTTCATCAATAGCATCGAAAAATACTTGGCTATAGAGAAAGAAATTGACTCTCCCTACCTCTTTGTCTATCCAGATATTGGGAATGTGTCTGCCTGGCATAATGATGTCTACAGTGAATTTTATCTCGGCCACCATGCTATTGCAGCTCTCCATCTCAAGGATACTTATGCAGTGACAGAAAGTTCAAAGGGCCAATTTCGAGATGTACCTTTTGGGCAAGGTTGTGTCAAATGGGAAGAAGCTTTCGATATTTTAAAGCAAACCAATTATAATGGACCTTTCCTAATCGAAATGTGGTCTGAAAATTGTGAAACTGTAGAAGAAACACGCGCAGCCATTCAAGAGGCCCAAGCCTTTCTCTACCCACTTATTAAGAAAGCAGGTCTGATGTAAGATGAATCAAGTAATCAATGATATGCGTAAACGAGTCTGTGATGCCAATCAATCATTGCCAAAACATGGACTTGTTAAATTTACCTGGGGCAATGTATCGGAAGTCAATCGCGAACTCGGTGTCATTGTTATCAAACCATCAGGTGTAGATTATGACGAATTGACACCTGAAAATATGGTGGTAACTGACCTGGATGGCAAGGTTCTAGAAGGAGATTTAAGACCATCTTCTGATCTTCCAACTCATGTGCAGTTATATAAGGCTTGGCCAGAGATTGCTAGTGTGGTCCATACCCATTCGACTGAAGCCGTTGGTTGGGCTCAGGCAGGTCGTGATATTCCTTTCTATGGAACAACCCATGCGGATTATTTCTACGGTTCAATCCCTTGCGCTCGTAGTTTGACTAAGGATGAAGTAGAAGTTGCCTATGAAAAAGATACTGGCCTGGTTATCGTAGAAGAGTTTGAACGTCGTGGTCTCAACCCTGTTGAAGTACCAGGGATTATCGTACGTAATCACGGTCCATTCACCTGGGGCAAAAATCCAGAGAATGCTGTCTATCACTCTGTTGTACTAGAGGAAGTATCTAAGATGAATCGCTTCACAGAGCAAATCAATCCAAGGGTTGAACCTGCTCCTCAGTACATCCTAGAAAAACACTACCAACGTAAACATGGACCAAATGCTTATTACGGTCAAAAGAAATAAGAAATTGAATTGAAAAGAGGCTAGGACCTTTCGATCCAAGCCTCGCTTTTGTAGTTGTAAGTATCCACTGTTAAGAGTTTACAGCATATAATTGCAAAGTCTGTACGAATGTGATACCATTATAAAGTTGTTTTGGAAGCGATTGACAAATAGAGGAGTATGAATTATGGTATTAGATAAGGCGAGCTGTGACTTGCTTCAATATTTGATGGATCAAGAAACGTCCAAAACGATTATGACGATTTCAAAAGATCTAGCTCAATCTCGAAGAAAAATCTACTATCACATTGATAAAATCAATGATGCTTTGGACGATGAGAATTTGCATATCATCAGTCTGCCTCGGATTGGTATTTACTTGACCGATGAACAAAGAGAAGCATGTCGTCAATTATTAGACGAGGTTGATTCTTATGATTACATCATGAGTGCAAACGAGCGGATGCAGCTGATGCTCCTTCTGATTGGTATTTCTAAAGAGAGAATCACGCTTGAAAAACTCATGGAATTAACAGAAGTCTCTCGAAATACGGTCCTAAATGATTTAAATACTATTCGTTACCAGCTGACACTAGAGCAGTATCAAGTAACGCTTCAAGTTAGTAAATCTCGAGGTTACTATCTAAATGCACATCCTCTTAATAAAATCCAGTATCTTCAATCCCTTCTCTATCATATCTTTATGGAGGAAAATCCAGCCTTTGTTGCTATTTTAGAGGAAAAAATCAAGGAACGATTAGACGGTGAGATGCTTCTTTCCGATGAGGTCAATCAATTTCTCAAAAAACAGGTTCCATTGGTTGAGCAGGATTTGGGGAAAAAAATAAACCATCACGAAGTCACTTTTATGTTACAGGTCCTCCCCTATCTTCTACTTGGATGTGATACCGTTACTCGTAATCAGGACAAACACCAAGAAATTGAGCAAGAGTTTTCATTGATTCGAAAGAGAATAGAATACCAGGTATCCAAGAAACTAGGAGAACGCTTGTTTGAAACATTTGGAATCTCGTTTTCAGAATTAGATAGATCTCTGTTGGCCATTCTTTTGTTATCCTATCGAAAAGATCGAGACATCCATGCAGAAAGTAAAGATTTTCAACATCTGAGGATGGCTTTAGAAGAGTTTATTTGGTATTTTGAATCCCAAACCAGAATGGAAATTGAACAGAAAGAAGACTTGTTGAGGAATCTTGTGATTCATTGTAAGGCGCTATTATTCAGAAAGAACTATGGTATTTTCTCAAAAAATCCCTTAACGCGTCAGATTCGTTCTAAGTATAGTGAACTTTTCGTAATTACAAAAAAATGTGCAGAAGTGTTAGAAGAGGCTTGGCAGATTCGATTGACGGATGATGAGATTGCCTATTTGACCATTCATGTTGGAGGTTTTTTAAAGTATACTCCATCGATTCAAAACAATACCAAGAAGATTTATATTGTATGTGATGAGGGAGTGGGCGTTTCTAAACTCTTACTTAAACAATGTCGATTCTATCTTCCAAATGAACAGATAGGGGCAGTCTTTACAACTGAGCAGTTCAAAAGCGTAGAGGATATTACTCAGGTTGATTTACTAATCACAACCAACGATGAACTTGAGAGTCATTTCCCGGTTTTAAAGGTAAATCCTATACTTGAGGCAGAAGATATTTTACGCATAACAGACTTTATGAAGAATAAGGTCCTCAGAAAAGACGGTCGAACCTTCAAGGAAAATCTATCAACCATTATCGGCACCTATATATCTGATAAACATGCAGCGGCAAAATTACAAGAAGAAATTCAACTTTTAATCAACCAAGAATTAGTCATCCAAGCTTTTTTAGATGAATCATAAACATCACAGTCCAATGATGAACACAAGCCTGTGTTTTTCTTGGTCTTTTTTAATATATCGGTCGGTGTTATACTAAGTATGAAATAAATACTTGAACAAAATATGGAGGATTTCAAATGCCAAACGTAAAAGAAATTACAAGAGAATCATGGATTTTAGCTACTTTCCCAGAGTGGGGAACATGGTTGAACGAAGAAATCGAAGAAGAAGTCGTTCCTGAAGGCAACTTTGCCATGTGGTGGCTAGGCAACTGTGGTACTTGGATTAAGACACCAGGTGGTGCTAACGTTGTCATGGACCTTTGGTCAAACCGTGGAAAATCAACCAAAAAAGTGAAAGATATGGTTCGTGGGCACCAAATGGCAAATATGGCAGGTGTTCGTAAATTGCAACCAAACTTACGTGTTCAGCCAATGGTTATCGATCCATTTGCAATTAACGAACTAGATTACTACTTGGTTTCACACTTCCACAGTGACCATATCGACCCATACACAGCTGCAGCGATTCTCAACAATCCTAAGTTAGAGCATGTTAAGTTTATCGGTCCTTACCATTGTGGTCGAATCTGGGAAGGCTGGGGTGTTCCAAAAGAACGAATCATCGTTGTGAAGCCAGGTGATACTATCGAACTAAAAGACATGAAGATTCATGCAGTAGAATCATTTGACCGTACTTGCTTGGTAACTCTACCGGTAAATGGAGCTGACGAAACAGGTGGTGAACTTGCTGGGTTGGCTGTTACAGATGAAGAAATGGCTCAAAAGGCTGTTAACTATGTCTTTGAAACACCAGGTGGAACCATCTATCATGGTGCGGATTCTCACTTCTCAAACTACTTTGCGAAACATGGTAAAGACTTCAAAATTGATGTTGCTTTGAATAACTATGGTGAAAACCCAGTAGGTATCCAAGATAAAATGACTTCTATCGACCTTCTTCGCATGGCAGAAAATCTTCGTGCAAAAGTCATTATCCCAGTTCACTATGATATCTGGTCTAACTTCATGGCTTCTACGAATGAAATCCTAGAACTTTGGAAAATGAGAAAAGATCGCTTGCAATACGATTTCCATCCATTTATCTGGGAAGTTGGTGGTAAATACACTTATCCTCAAGACCAACACTTAATAGAATACCATCACCCACGTGGTTTTGACGACTGCTTCGAACAAGACTCAAATATCCAATTCAAAGCCTTGCTTTAATATAAAAATTTTTTCTGGAGGTTATCCGTATGTTGCACGATACGGATAATTTTCATATAATAGTACAAATAGAATATGTGATAGACCTATCACCTCAAAGAGAAAGGAAATTCTATGTCAAATCTATCTGTTAATGCGATTCGTTTTCTAGGTATTGACGCTATCAATAAAGCGAACTCAGGTCACCCAGGGGTGGTTATGGGAGCTGCACCGATGGCCTACAGCCTATTCACTAAAGAACTTCGTATCAATCCAGCTCAACCAAACTGGATTAACCGCGACCGTTTTATTCTTTCAGCTGGTCACGGGTCAATGCTCCTCTACGCCCTTCTCCACCTTTCTGGTTTTGAAGATGTGAGCATGGATGAAGTAAAGAACTTCCGTCAGTGGGGCTCTAAAACTCCAGGTCACCCAGAATTTGGGCATACTGCAGGGGTTGATGCAACAACAGGTCCTCTAGGACAAGGGATTGCGACTGCGACAGGTTTTGCACAAGCAGAACGTTTCCTTGCAGCTAAGTACAACCGTGAAGGTTATAACATCTTTGATCACTACACTTACGTTATCTGTGGAGATGGTGACTTGATGGAAGGTGTCTCAAGCGAAGCTGCTTCTTATGCAGGCTTGCAAAAGCTTGACAAGTTGGTTGTTCTTTATGATTCAAATGATATCAACTTGGATGGTGAGACAAAAGATTCATTCACAGAAAGTGTTCGCGATCGTTACAATGCCTACGGTTGGCATACAGCCTTGGTAGAAGATGGAACAGATTTAGAAGCTATTCATGCTGCTATTGAAGAAGCTAAGGCTTCAGGCAAACCATCTTTGATCGAAGTGAAAACTGTTATTGGATATGGTTCTCCAAACAAACAAGGGACTAATGCGGTACACGGTGCTCCTCTTGGTGCAGACGAAACTGCAGCAACTCGTCAAGCCCTTGGTTGGAACTACGAACCGTTTGAAATCCCAGCAGAAGTTTATGCTGATTTCAAAGAAAATGTTGCAGACCGTGGTGTATCAGCTTATGAAGCCTGGACAAAACTAGTCGCAGATTATAAAGAAGCTCACCCAGAACTGGCTGCAGAAGTGGAAGCAATTATCGAAGGGCGCGATCCAGTTGAATTGACTCCAGAAGACTTCCCAGCTTTAGAAAATGGCTTCTCTCAAGCAACTCGTAACTCAAGTCAGGATGCTTTGAATGTAGTAGCTGCTAAATTGCCAACCTTCCTTGGTGGATCAGCAGACCTCGCTCATTCAAACATGACTTACATCAAAACTGACGGACTTCAAGATGATGCAAATCGCTTAAATCGTAACATTCAGTTTGGTGTTCGTGAATTTGCAATGGGTACTGTCTTGAACGGAATGGCTCTTCACGGTGGACTTCGAGTTTATGGTGGAACTTTCTTCGTATTCTCAGACTATCTTAAAGCAGCAGTTCGTTTGTCAGCCTTACAAGGTCTTCCAGTGACTTATGTCTTCACTCACGATTCAATCGCAGTTGGTGAAGATGGACCAACTCATGAACCGATTGAGCACCTGGCAGGTCTTCGTGCGATTCCAAACCTTAATGTTTTCCGCCCAGCAGATGCGCGTGAAACTCAAGCAGCTTGGTATCAAGCAGTGAAGAGCGAGAAAACACCAACTGTTCTTGTCTTGACTCGTCAAAACTTGACTGTTGAAGAAGGAACAGACTTTGACAAGGTTGCGAAAGGTGCTTATGTTGTATATGAAAATGCAGCAGACTTTGATACAATTTTGATTGCGACTGGTTCAGAGGTTAATCTGGCTGTTGCAGCTGCTAAAGAATTGGCAAGTCAAGGTGGAAAAGTTCGCGTAGTCAGCATGCCATCTACAGATGTATTTGATGCACAAGATGCAGCATATAAAGAAGAGATTTTACCAAATGCAGTTCGTCGCCGTGTAGCAGTTGAAATGGGAGCAACTCAAAACTGGTACAAATACGTTGGTCTTGATGGAGCGGTTCTCGGTATTGATACCTTTGGAGCGTCTGCCCCAGCACCAAAAGTTTTAGCAGAATATGGATTTACAGTTGAAAACTTAGTAGAACTTGTAAACAACTTGAAATAAGAAAAATCAGGGCATTTGCTCTGGTTTTTTATTGACCTAAAATCAAGGTGCAATCTTGTAAAAACAAGTGAAATTTGATATAGTAGTTTTATCTGAATTACAAAGGAGAAAAAATAATGGGTGGGAATTTAACATTCTTGATTATGCTTGTTTTGATGTTCGGCTTGATGTTCTTCATGCAACGTTCTCAAAAAAAACAAGCTGAAAAACGTATGGAGAGCCTCAACAAACTTCAAAAAGGCTACGAAGTAATCACTATCGGTGGTCTCTACGGTACAGTCGACGAAGTTGATACTGAAAACAAAACGATTGTACTTGATGTAGACGGAGTATACTTGACTTTCGAATTAGGTGCAATTAGAACAGTTTTGCCAGTCAAAGAAGCTGTCACACCTGAAGGTGCAGTTATCGAAGAAGGCAGTGCTATTGAAGAATAAAACGGGGTGGAATGCATTCCCGTTTTTCTATAAATGAGAGGAACAATGATGAAAAAAGTTGTCTTTGTCTGTCTTGGTAATATTTGCCGTAGCCCTATGGCGGAATTTGTGATGAAATCCCTGACCGATAAATATGAGATTCAAAGTCGAGCGACTTCTTCCTGGGAACACGGTAATCCAATCCACAAAGGAACGCAAGGAATCTTTCGAAGTCATGGCGTTCCTTATGATACTTCAAAAACTTCCCAACAAATTTCTAAAAAAGATTTTGAGTATTTTGACTATATCATTGGGATGGATGAGTCTAATCTCGCTGATTTGCATCAGATGTGTCCACAGGATCAACAATACAAGATACAGCCTTTTGCATCTGAAAGCGTTCCAGATCCCTGGTATACAGGTGATTTTGAAGAAACTTATGACCGAGTTTTAGCTGGTTGCCAGGCTTGGTTAAGTCGCTTAGAAAATGAGAGTGAACATGGAAAATTTAAAAAAACTCTATGAAAAATATAGTGTCTATTTAACACGTCCCCGTTTAGAAATTGCGACAGTTATCGTCATTGTTGTCTGTGCAGGTCTTGTATTTCTGACCAATCTTCCAAAACAGGGCGTTCTTAAGCTTGATAACGATGCTATTATTTATGACGGGAGCCTAGTTCGTGGTAAGATGAATGGTCAGGGCACTGTTACCTTCTCGAACGGTGATACCTATACTGGAGAATTTAGCAATGGCGCCTTCAATGGTAAAGGTACCTACCAAGCTAAAGCAGGTTGGGTATATGAGGGAGACTTTGTAAATGGCCAAGCTGAAGGAAAAGGAAAACTGACTACCGAACAAGAAGTAGTCTATGAAGGGGACTTCAAACAAGGTTTATTTCAACAAGCACAATAACCTCCTCCTAGAAGGAGGTATTCTTCCAGAATATCAGAAAGCGCTTACATGGAAATAAAAACGGCTTACAAGACTGTTTTGCAACTAAGTTTGTGAAAAATAAAACTTTTATGGAATAATTCACAAACTTTAAGTGAAAAAGTGCATGTGTGGGTATATTTGAAATTGTTTTCACAAACAAATAAAAAAAGTTTGTGAAATGTCTATGAAACTGTTTACAAACGTTTAAAAAAGAGTTATAATAAACTTGTGAAAAAATTAACAAAGGACTTGTGATCCTTGAAAGCTATGGAGGAAAATATGGCTGATAAAAAAACTGTAACACCAGAAGAAAAGAAACTCGCTGCCGAAAAGCATGTCGATGGTTTGGTGCAAAAAGCTTTAGTTGCCCTTGAAGAAATGCGTAAACTTGATCAAGATCAAGTCGATTATATCGTAGCAAAAGCTTCAGTTGCTGCACTTGATGCTCACGGAGAATTGGCTTTACATGCCTTTGAAGAAACAGGACGTGGAGTATTTGAAGATAAAGCAACTAAAAACCTATTTGCTTGTGAGCACGTGGTAAATAACATGCGCCACACTAAAACAGTTGGTGTTATCGAAGAAGATGATGTAACAGGATTGACTCTTATCGCTGAACCAGTTGGTGTTGTTTGTGGTATCACTCCAACAACTAACCCAACTTCAACAGCAATCTTTAAAGCGTTGATTTCATTGAAGACTCGTAATCCTATTGTCTTTGCATTCCACCCATCAGCTCAAGAATCATCAGCTCACGCAGCTCAAATCGTTCGTGATGCAGCGATTAAAGCAGGTGCTCCTGAAAACTGTGTACAGTGGATTACTGAACCATCTATGGAAGCAACTAGTGCATTGATGAACCACGAAGGTATTGCAACAATCCTTGCAACAGGTGGTAATGCCATGGTTAAAGCTGCATACTCATGTGGTAAACCAGCTCTTGGGGTAGGTGCCGGAAACGTTCCAGCTTATGTTGAAAAATCAGCTAACATCCGCCAAGCTGCTCACGATATCGTAATGTCTAAATCATTTGACAATGGTATGGTCTGTGCATCTGAACAAGCTGTTATCATTGATAAAGAAATTTACGATGAATTTGTAGCAGAGTTCAAATCTTATCACACTTACTTTGTAAACAAAAAAGAAAAAGCTCTTCTTGAAGAGTTCTGCTTCGGCGTGAAAGCAAACAGCAAAAACTGTGCTGGTGCAAAATTGAACGCTGACATCGTTGGGAAACCAGCAACTTGGATTGCAGAACAAGCAGGATTTACTGTTCCTGAAGGAACAAACATTCTTGCCGCAGAATGTAAAGAAGTTGGTGAAAACGAGCCATTGACTCGTGAAAAATTGTCGCCAGTTATCGCAGTTTTGAAATCTGAAAGCCGTGAAGATGGTATTGCTAAAGCTCGTCAAATGGTTGAATTTAACGGTCTTGGACACTCAGCAGCCATCCATACAGCTGATGAAGAATTGACTAAAGAATTTGGTAAAGCTGTTAAAGCTATTCGTGTTATCTGTAACTCACCTTCTACTTTCGGTGGTATCGGGGATGTTTATAATGCCTTCTTGCCATCATTGACACTCGGATGTGGTTCTTACGGACGTAACTCAGTTGGGGATAACGTTAGCGCCATTAACCTCTTGAATATCAAAAAAGTCGGAAGACGGAGAAATAACATGCAATGGATGAAACTTCCTTCAAAAACATACTTTGAACGTGATTCAATTCAATACCTTCAAAAATGTCGTGATGTTGAGCGTGTCATGATCGTTACTGACCACGCTATGGTAGAGCTTGGCTTCCTTGATCGTATCATCGAACAACTTGACCTTCGTCGCAATAAGGTTGTTTACCAAATCTTTGCAGATGTAGAACCAGATCCAGATATCACTACAGTTGAACGTGGTACTGAGATCATGCGTGCTTTCAAACCAGATACAATCATCGCTCTTGGTGGTGGTTCACCAATGGATGCTGCTAAAGTAATGTGGCTCTTCTATGAGCAACCAGAAGTGGACTTCCGTGACCTTGTCCAAAAATTCATGGATATCCGTAAACGTGCTTTCAAATTCCCATTGCTTGGTAAGAAGACTAAATTCATCGCTATCCCAACTACATCTGGGACAGGATCTGAAGTAACTCCATTTGCCGTTATCTCTGATAAAGCAAACAACCGTAAATACCCAATCGCTGACTACTCATTGACACCAACTGTGGCAATCGTAGACCCTGCCTTGGTATTGACAGTGCCTGGATTTGTTGCTGCTGATACTGGTATGGACGTATTGACTCACGCAACTGAAGCATACGTATCGCAAATGGCTAGCGACTATACTGACGGACTTGCTCTTCAAGCCATCAAACTTGTATTCGAAAACCTTGAAAGCTCAGTTAAGAATGCAGACTTCCACTCACGTGAGAAAATGCATAACGCTTCAACAATCGCTGGTATGGCCTTTGCCAATGCCTTCCTAGGTATTTCTCACTCAATGGCCCATAAGATTGGTGCGCAATTCCACACAATCCATGGTCGTACAAATGCAATCTTGCTTCCATACGTTATCCGTTACAACGGTACTCGCCCAGCTAAGACAGCTACATGGCCTAAGTACAACTACTACCGTGCAGACGAGAAATATCAAGATATCGCTCGTATGCTTGGACTTCCAGCTTCTACACCAGAAGAAGGGGTTGAATCTTTTGCAAAAGCTGTTTACGAACTCGGTGAGCGCGTAGGTATCCAAATGAACTTCAAAGCACAAGGTGTTGACGAAAAAGAATGGAAAGAACATTCACGTGAGTTGGCCTTCCTTGCTTATGAAGACCAATGTTCACCTGCAAACCCACGTCTTCCAATGGTTGACCATATGCAAGAAATCATCGAAGATGCTTACTATGGTTACAAAGAAAGACCAGGACGCCGTAAATAATTGATTATCAGCCAAACCGAGGGTAAACCTCGGTTTTTTATGCTTAGAGAATATGTTTTTATTAAGAAATGCATAGAATTGGAGTAGGCTGCAAGGCTAAGTAAAGAAATGAAAATATTGCCAAAGCTTATCAGAAAAACAAGGCCAGCGCTTGCAATTAAACTCAAATAGTTATATAATAGGTATGTTGAAAGGTGATTTGTAGTGATTCAAGTTACTCTTTTCACAATAAAATTTTCATGATTTTCATAAGGAGGAAATCACTAATGGTAGTTAAAGTTGGTATTAACGGTTTCGGACGTATCGGTCGTCTTGCTTTCCGCCGTATCCAAAACGTAGAAGGTGTTGAAGTTACTCGCATCAACGACCTTACAGATCCAGTTATGCTTGCACACTTGTTGAAATACGACACAACTCAAGGTCGTTTCGACGGAACTGTGGAAGTTAAAGAAGGTGGATTTGAAGTTAACGGTAAATTCGTTAAAGTTTCTGCTGAACGTGATCCAGAACAAATTGACTGGGCTAACGACGGTGTAGAAATCGTTCTTGAAGCAACTGGTTTCTTTGCTACTAAAGCAGCTGCTGAAAAACACTTGCACCCAGGTGGAGCTAAAAAAGTTGTTATCACTGCTCCTGGTGGATCAGATGTTAAAACAGTTGTATTTAACACTAACCACGACGTTCTTGACGGTACTGAAACAGTTATCTCAGGTGCTTCATGTACTACAAACTGCTTGGCTCCAATGGCTAAAGCTCTTCAAGATAACTTCGGTGTTGTTGAAGGATTGATGACTACTATCCACGCTTACACTGGTGACCAAATGATTCTTGACGGACCACACCGTAAAGGTGACCTCCGTCGTGCTCGCGCTGGTGCTGCTAACATCGTACCTAACTCAACTGGTGCTGCTAAAGCTATTGGTCTTGTAATCCCAGAATTGAACGGTAAACTTGACGGAGCTGCACAACGCGTTCCTACACCAACTGGTTCAGTAACTGAATTGGTAGTTGTTCTTGAAAAGAATGTAACTGTTGATGAAGTGAATGCAGCTATGAAAGCAGTAGCCAATGAATCATACGGTTACACAGAAGATCCAATCGTATCTTCAGATGTTGTAGGTATGTCTTACGGTTCATTGTTTGACGCAACTCAAACTAAAGTTCTTGATGTTGACGGTAAACAATTGGTTAAAGTTGTTTCATGGTACGACAACGAAATGTCATACACTGCACAACTTGTACGTACTCTTGAATACTTCGCTAAAATCGCTAAATAATTCTTGAGTCGATAAAAGCAAGGCCAACTGGTCTTGCTTTTTTTGGTATCTATAAGAAAAAATGGATGATAGTGTCATCCATTTTGGTTTAATTCTCTTTCAAATGTGTCTGATAGCGCAGTAAAGCTTAATTTGTTTAAGGTCAGAGGATGGACAAAGGAAAGTTTAAATGCATGAAGCATTAGTCTTTTAGTTTTTGAATGTGGATTGTAGAGAGGGTCTCCAAGGATTGGATGACCGTGGTGAGATAGATGAACTCGAATCTGATGAGTACGTCCTGTTTTTAATCGACAACGAATGAGGCTAGTTTTGTTTTGAAATTGTTTCAATCGAGTTACTTGGGTTTCGGCGTATTGACCATTTTTTTGATCCACAACTCTTTTTCTACGATCGTGACGATCGCGACCGATTTTGTCTCGAAAAACAAGCTCTTTAGTTCCTATTTTTCCCTCAACCAGAGCCCAGTATTCGCGGGAGATTTCTTTTTTCTCCAATAATCGATTGAGGATGGGCAATATAAATGGATTTTTAGCAAATAGTACGAGTCCACTTGTTTCTTTGTCTAGTCTATGAACGACATAGCAAGTCTGGCCTACATAGGCGGTGACATGGTTGAGAAGAGCAATCTCATCTGGTTGATTCCCGTGAGTTTTCATACCTTCAGGTTTGTTAACGATAATCAAATGTTGATCTTGGTAGACTTCTTGGACAAGATTAGAATTCCCCCAAACAATTTCTTTTGTAGGATAATCCTCCTCGTCGAAGATCAGTTGACATTCATCTCCGGATTTGACAGTTTGATGCCAGTGGACTTCTTCTTGATTGATGAGAATGTGCTTTTTAATTCTCAAGAAATGCCGTATTTTTCTCGGAATGAGTAGTTGTTCTTCCAAGAAGACTTTGACAGTCATTTCAGGAAGAGAGTCAGGAATAACAAAGGTAAATTTCATACAGATATTGTAACAAAAAAAAGATTATTTGGATAGAGAAACTAGCTAAATTCTTGTCATCCTATGGGGAAGATGATAAAATAAACGCATGAAATTAGATACATTATTTGAAAAATTTCTTTCTTTATTTAAAAAAGAAGAAGCTGAAATGGAAGAAATAGAAATCGATGAAGTTAATAATGAAGAAAATACCACGACTAATTTAAGACGGTCAAGAGGTGGGCGAAAGAAAGTTGGGCAAGTCGGACCCATTCGAAAATTTTGGCGTCGCTATCATTTGACCAAAATCTTTCTAATTCTTGGACTAAGTGCAAGCTTGTTTGTTGGGGTCTATCTATTTGCCTTGGCTAAATCGACAAATGTTACAGACTTGCAGAATGCTTTGAAAACACGAACGGTAATTTTTGACAGAGAAGAGAATGAGGCTGGTGCCTTGTCAGGCCAAAAAGGGACCTATGTTGAACTTTCGGAAATTAGTGAAGATTTGCAGAATGCTGTTATTGCGACAGAAGATAGAAGCTTCTATAAAAATAGTGGAATTAACTATGGTCGCTTTTTCCTGGCTATCCTAACAGCTGGTCGCTCGGGTGGTGGTTCTACAATTACTCAACAGTTAGCGAAAAATGCTTATCTTTCACAAGACCAAACTGTTCAGAGAAAGGCTAAAGAATTCTTTCTTGCTTTAGAATTAACCAAAAAATACAGTAAAAAAGAAATTCTAACCATGTATTTGAACAATGCCTACTTCGGTAATGGAGTTTGGGGTGTTGAGGATGCTAGTAAAAAGTACTTTGGAGTTTCGGCATCGGAATTAACTCTTGATGAAGCTGCCACTTTAGCAGGCATGCTTAAAGGCCCAGAATTGTACAATCCTCTGAATTTCATTGAGCATTCAACTAATCGAAGAGATACTGTCTTACAAAATATGGTGGCTGCCGGCTACCTTGATAAAAATAAGGAAGCAGAAGCAGCAAGTGTTGATATGGCTTCTCAATTGAAAGATAGTTATGAAGGGAAAATATCAGACTACCGTTATCCTTCTTATTTTGATGCAGTTGTTAATGAAGCTATTGAAAAGTATAATCTAACAGAGGAAGAAATCGTTAATAACGGTTATCGAATTTATACGGAGCTAGATCAAAATTACCAAGCAAATATGCAGGTTATCTATCAAAATACTTCGCTCTTTCCGACAGCTGAAGATGGGACACATGCAGAGTCTGGTAGTGTCGCTTTGGAGCCAAAAACGGGTGGAGTTCGAGGAGTTGTTGGTCGAGTGGCAGGGGATGATAAGACAGGTTTCAGGAATTTTAACTATGCAACCCAATCAAAAAGAAGTCCAGGGTCGACTATTAAACCCTTGATAGTGTACACGCCAGCGGTTGAAGCGGGTTGGTCTCTTAATAAGGAGTTGGATAATCATACCATGCAATATGGTGATTATAAAGTAGACAACTACGCAGGAATCAAGACATCACGAGAAGTACCCATGTATCAAGCTTTGGCTAAATCTCTAAATTTACCTGCAGTAGCTACTGTTAAAGAACTTGGAATTGATAAAGCCTTTGAAGCGGGTGAAAAGTTTGGTCTCAACATGAGCGATGTAGATCGTGTGCTTGGAGTAGCTTTAGGTGGTGGCGTAGAAACTAACCCTCTTCAGATGGCCCAAGCCTACGCAGTGTTTGCAAATGAAGGACTCATGCCGGATGCTCACTTTATCACCCGTATTGAAAATGCTAGTGGTCAAGTGATTGCTAGTCATAAAAATACTCAAAAACGAGTGGTTGACAAATCGGTAGCTGATAAAATGACCAGTATGATGTTAGGTACTTTTACAAATGGTACAGGGGTCAGTTCGTCTCCAGATGATTATGTCATGGCTGGAAAAACAGGAACAACAGAGGCAGCCTTTAACCCAGAATATACCAGTGATCAATGGGTGATTGGCTATACCCCTGATTTAGTGATTAGCCATTGGCTTGGTTTCCCTACTACCGATGAAAATCATTATCTAGCAGGTTCGACTTCGAATGGTGCTGCTCACATTTTTAGAAGTATGGCGGAAACAATCCTACCATATACGTCAGGTAGCACCTTTACAGTTGAAAATGCTTATAAAATGAATGGTATTGCACCAGAAAATACACCTAAACAAACTACAAGTGATACTAGTACGCAGTCGGATGATATATTAGCAGATATTCGTGGACGAGCACAAAATCTGGTCGATGAAGCAGGAAAAGCTATTTCAGATGCTAAAATTAAAGAAAAGGCTCAGACTGTATGGGATACCATTGTAGATCTCTTTCGCTAATACATTTATAAGCTAAAAGACAAGGATTCAAATCTTTGCCTTTTTACTCTCACATGTCAGTATTCATACTTCCTGATACACTTTGGACTTGAAAAAACACAAGACAGAAACCAAAGCCCCTCTTTCCCCCTTTCTCTGCTATACTACAAGCAGAGAAAGGGGGAAAGCAAATGCTTGAGAAGTACTATGAGAAGGTAAAAGGAATTGTTCATAAATGTAGAAAAGATTATTATCTCCACCTGTGGGAGAAAGAGGATTGGGACCAAGAAGGAATGATCTGTCTCCATGAACTGCTTGAGGTCCATCCAGAACTAGTGGAAGAAGAAAAGAAACTCT
>NZ_KV804200.1:2744-20604 GCF_001811305.1 Streptococcus sp. HMSC056C01 | reverse complement strand
AGAGTTTCTTTTCTTCTTCCACTAGTTCTGGATGCTTTTCTAGAAGCTCATGGAGACAGATCATGCCTTCTTGGTCCCAATCCTCTTTCTCCCACAGGTGGAGATAATAATCTTTTCTACATTTATGAACAATTCCTTTTACCTTCGCATAATTCTTTTCAAGCATTTGCTTTCCCCCTTTCTCTGCTTGTAGTATAGCAGAGAAAGGGGGAAAGAAGGGCTTTGGTTCCTGTCTTGTGTTTTTGAGTCTGTAATGTTATTGATTATAAGTTTGTAATTCACGTAAAGCTGGCTAGTTTTTTCATATTCTAATTTTCTGACAAAGCAAAAAGCCCACTGTTGTAGGCTTTCTGTAAGATATTTCTTAAAATTAAAGCATTTTGTTGTAGAATTCAACGACAAGGGCTTCGTTGATTTCTGGGTTGATCTCGTCACGTTCTGGCAAACGAGTCAATGAACCTTCCAATTTTTCAGCATCGAATGATACGAATGCTGGACGTCCAAGAGTTGCTTCTACTGCTTCAAGGATAGCTGGAACTTTCAATGATTTTTCACGAACTGAGATCACTTGACCTGGAGTTACACGGTATGATGGGATATCAACGCGTTTTCCGTCAACAAGGATGTGACCGTGGTTTACGAATTGACGAGCTTGACGACGAGTAGTCGCAAGACCAAGACGGTAAACAACGTTATCCAAACGACGTTCCAAAAGAAGCATGAAGTTGAAACCAAGGATTCCACCTTTGATTTTTGTAGCTTGTACGAACAAGTTACGGAATTGTTTTTCACCTACACCGTAAGTGAAACGAAGTTTTTGTTTTTCAGCCAATTGCAAACCGTATTCTGACAATTTAGAACGGTTGTTTGGTCCGTGTTGTCCTGGTACGTAGTTACGACGTGCCAATTCTTTACCTGTACCTGTAAGTGAAAGGCCAAGGCGACGAGCTTGTTTCCAAGATGGTCCTGTATAACGTGACATGTGAATGTCCTCCTGATATAAATAATATTTCGGTGGAAATAGTCACTTAGAAAGCCCTGATTCGTGCAGATGCCCTTCGCCTAAACAGCCAAGGTTACTTATTATAAGACACCTGTTGACGAGCTTCATGCTTTCCTGCTGATATTTCACACAAAATCCATTTTACCATGAATCGCTGGATTTGTAAAGGGGGATTAAGCTTTATTTTCACTAGCAGAAAGGTTGAGAAGGAGGGTAAAGGTGCTTCCTAGGCCGTACTGGCTGGTAACTGTGATTTCTCCACCTAATTGATGGGCTAATTCACGCGCAATCGCAAGACCTAAGCCATGACCACCTGTTTTCATATTGCGCGAAGTTTCGACACGATAAAGGCGCTTGAAAATATTTTCCAAATTCTCTGGGGCAATCCCCTGTCCTTCATCGGTCACACTGATTGAAAGCTGGTTATTTTCCAGCTTAGCTACCACCTCCAACTTGGTCCCTGGAGCTGAGTATTTAAAAGCGTTATTGACCAGATTCACCAAGATACGAGAAAGTTTGGCATAATCTCCTTCAATCCGAGCAGACTCAGGAATCACTTGCAAGTGGACATCTCTCTCCTCCTGCTCAATCAAAAATTGAAATTCACTCATGCACTCAATCAAGAGCTGATCCAGAAAAATGCTGTCTTTTCCAGTCGTCTTCTCCTGATTTCTAGTTGTATTAAGGGTTAAAAAATTCAACTCTTCAACCAGTTTATTAAGCCGTTCTGTCTGGCGTCCAATGGTTGCTAGATAATGGGCTTGTTCTCCTTCCTTGATAACCCCGTCCAAAATTCCTTCTACCGTCGCTTGGATCGAAGTGATAGGAGTCTTGATATCATGCGAAAGCTGGGCAATCATCAAGCCCTTTTCTCGTTCGCTTTCTTCCAAGGAATCAAAGGTTGCTTGCAAATCATGTGACATTTCATTGAAAGCTTGCCCTAACTGCTGAAATTCCAGAGGCCCTTGAACCTCAAGATTTGAAGGAAAATCCTTGTCCGCTACTCGCTTGGCATGTTCCTTGAGTTTCTCCAATGAAGTAAAGACTGGTGATAGGAGATAGAGACTAATCCCAGCACCAACAAAACTTGCCATGAGAGTCATTCCCACTAGGAAATAAATCTCTCTTTCGTCAATTAACATTCGCTGGACTGCCCAAAAAACTACGATAATCGTTAAGAGTGTTGAAATGATATAACCCACTAGAATATAACTTTTTAATTTCATTGACTACCTCGTGCTTTCTCAATTTTGTAGCCCAAGCCCCAGACGGTTTTGATGGTGGGCGTTTCTGCACTGGTATGTTTAGCCAACTCCTGTCGAAGAGCATGAATATGAACATTCAAGGTATTGGTATCATCCACATAGTCTTCTTGCCAGACCTTTTCATAGAGATCTGTCTTAGAGAAAACCCGCTTTGGATTGCTGGCTAAAAGCCATAAAAGCTCGAAGGATTTGACTGTTAAATCAAGCGATACACCTCCGATATAGACCTCATGACTACCGTAATTCATCCGTAAATCCCCGAGACTGACGACTTCTGTCTCACCTCCACGATGAAGGCGACGCAAGATATTGTGGACACGCAAAACCAGCTCACGTGGGCTAAAGGGCTTGGCAATAAAGTCGTCTGCACCCAAGCTTAGGCCATAAATCTTGTCCTGCTCACTGGTCTTAGCCGTTATAAAGAGAAAAGGCTGATCTGGAGATTGATACTGAACTTCGCTAATCAAATCATAACCATCCATCCGAGGCATCATGATATCTGTAATGATCAAATCAATCGGTTTTCGCTTGAAGATTTCTAAAGCCTCTACTCCATCATGAGCCACCAAAACCTGATACCCTGCCTGAACCAGATAGCGTTGATGAATATCTGTAATTTCTACCTCGTCGTCAACGAGCAAAATGGTCTTTCCCATCTGTCTCTCCTTTGAAAAAAACAGTGTTATACTACAATAGTATAACACTATTTTAATCGCTTTACGAACATTCTAAACCATATCTGGATTTTTCAAATCCTAGATAGAAACTCTGTAACTAGACTAGTCATTTTCCTCTTTTTTAGCTTTCAAACCGAGGCCACCTAGCAGTCCAGCCAAGGCTAATCCAAAGAATCCAAGAGTAGCCATTGATGTTTGGGCTTCACCAGTATATGGAAACATGCCTTTTGGTTCTTTCATTTGATCAGCCATCATTGGACTTGATACCTTATTATTAGATGCCATCTTGCCTTCATCAGACATTTTGCTTGAGGCTGCTGGAGCTTGGTCTTGCTTCATACTTGGAGTTGCCATTAGCTGACTAACATTCATGGTTTTGTCTCGCTCTTTGTTAGGCATCATCTTATCCTGGCTAGCAGCTGGCATTTGAGCTTTCATATTAGAAGCACCTTGATGACTATTCATCATTGGAGTCGGCATAGCTGAAACATTAGAAGATGGAACGAAACCTGACTGCATCGGAATAAGAGACTGATGTCCATTCAAGTTCACTGTCAAATCCTTAGTCGCTACAAGATTGCTCAAATCGGCCTTGCCATCTTTTGCACCGTACACTTTAATAGTAGCTTTATAGCTTTGAGTGCCGTTTTGTTTTAAGAGGTCAAGAAGCTCTTTATCTGATTTTCCTTGAGTACCTGCCAAGTCCACTTCATAGAAGTAGAGACCTTTGCCCAATTTTTCTACTGGTGGAAGAGCAGGATTTTTAGCCGAACCGTTGTCTGACCATGGGGCCTTATCGGATGCTTTTAAGATGAGGCGGGTCAACATACCATCCCCAGCGAAGAATTCATATGGAATGACTTGGTTGACACCGGCTGTAAATGGACCAGGGAAATTGGCCTTGTCCAAGTAAGAAGCTGGAACATCTACTGTGTCTTTGGTATTATCAGCCACACCTTTTTGCACTTCAGCTGGAGTGGTCAAGCCGTTCAAGTTGACATTCAAATCTTTAGTCGCTACTAGGTTAGTCAAATCAGCCTTGCCGTCTTTTGCACCGTACACTTTAATAGTAGCTTTATAGCTTTGAGTGCCATTTTGTTTCAAGAGGTCTAGAAGCTCTTTATCTGATTTACCTTGAGTGCCAGCCAAATCCACTTCGTAGAAGTAGAGACCTTTGCCCAATTTCTCTACTGGTGGGAGAGCGGGATTTTTAGCTGAACCGTTGTCTGACCATGGAGCCTTGTCTGAGGCTTTCAAGATAAGGCGAGTCAACATGCCGTCGCCAGCGAAGAATTCGTATGGAATAACTTGATTAACACCAGCTGTGAATGGGCCTGGGAAGTTAGCCTTGGCCAAGTAAGTAGCTGGAACATCAACTGTATCTTTGGTATTGTCAGCCACACCTTTTTGCACTTCGGCTGGAGTAGTCAAACCATTCAAATTGACATCCAAATCCTTAGTCGCTACGAGGTTAGTCAAATCTGCTTTGCCATCTTTCGCACCGTACACTTTAATAGTAGCTTTATAACTTTGAGTACCGTTTTGTTTCAAGAAATCAAGAAGCTCTTTGTCTGATTTGCCTTGGGTGCCTGCCAAGTCTACTTCATAGAAATAGAGACCTTTGCCCAATTTTTCTACTGGTGGGAGAGCGGGATTCTTGGCTGAACCGTTGTCTGACCATGGGGCCTTATCGGATGCTTTTAAGATGAGGCGAGTCAACATACCGTCACCAGCGAAGAACTCATATGGAATGACTTGGTTAACTCCGGCTGTGAATGGGCCAGGGAAATTAGCCTTGTCTAAGTAAGAAGCTGGAACATCAACTGTATCTTTGGTATTGTCAGTCACACCTTTTTGCACTTCAGCAGGGGTGGTCAAGCCGTTCAAGTTGACATCCAAATCCTTAGTCGCTACGAGGTTGCTCAAATCTGCTTTGCCATCTTTCACACCATAAACCTTGATGGTAGCTTTATAGCTTTGAGTGCCATTTTGTTTCAAGAAATCAAGAAGCTCTTTATCAGATTTTCCTTGAGTGCCGGCCAAGTCTACTTCATAGAAGTAGAGACCTTTGCCCAATTTTTCTACTGGTGGAAGGGCGGGATTTTTAGCTGAACCGTTATCTGACCATGGAGCCTTGTCTGAGGCCTTCAAGATAAGGCGAGTCAACATACCATCACCTGCGAAGAATTCGTATGGAATAACTTGGTTGACTCCGGCTGTAAATGGGCCTGGGAAGTTGGCTTTATCCAAGTAAGTAGCTGGGACGTCCACTGTGTCTTTGGTGTTATCGGCCACTCCTTTTTGAACTTCAGCTGGAGCGGTCAAGCCATTCAAGTTCACTGTCAAATCTTTTGTCGCTACAAGATTGCTCAAATCGGCCTTGCCATCTTTTGCACCGTACACTTTAATAGTAGCTTTATAGCTTTGAGTGCCATTTTGTTTTAACAAGTCAAGCAGCTCTTTATCAGATTTACCTTGGGTACCTGCCAAATCCACTTCATAGAAATAGAGGCCTTTGCCCAATTTCTCTACTGGTGGAAGGGCAGGATTTTTAGCTGAACCGTTGTCTGACCATGGGGCCTTGTCAGAGGCTTTCAAGTTGAGGCGGGTCAACATACCATCACCAGCGAAGAATTCGTATGGAATAACTTGGTTGACACCAGCTGTGAATGGACCAGGGAAGTTGGCCTTGTCCAAGTAAGTGGCTGGGACGTCTACTGCGTCTTTAGTGTTGTCAGCTACGCCTTTTTGAACTTCAGCTGGAGTAGTTGCTGGTTGAGCTTCATTTGCTTCACGGTCTTGTCCAGAAACTATAGGCGCAGGATTTGTCGAAGGTTTAACCGCATCTTCTGTTTCTTTCTTAGATTCTGGCTTTGCTTGCATTTCTTCTTTTGGTGCTACTACCGACTCTTTAGCAATTGCGTCCGCTTTTTCTGAAGAGCTTGTCGTATCCAAACTTGCTTTAGGTGTTGGAACAGACTGTTCTGAAGAAAGAGCTGTATCAACTGCTTCTTTGAGTAGCTCTACTGGTAAATCGCTCTTTGCACTCACCGCATCTGGCAAGACTTGAGTCGGGGTTGGATTGACCACATCGGCACGTACTGAACTTGGTTGACCAACTAGGACAAAGAAGCCACTAGCCACAACAACTGAGGCAACACCGACACTAAGACGGCGGATAGACCAACGAGTATATCTCTGATTTGGATTGAATTTCATAGGATTCTCCTTAGAGTTTTTCTTTATTTGATGACTCTAGTATAATCTCCTAAAATTAAAAAGGATTAAGAAAAAGTTAAAATTTTTCTTAAATCCCTCTTATAAAATACTTATATTGACTCAATAGTCGTTGAAAAAAAGAATAGTCATTCCTCTTCTACTCACTAAGGTTTGCTAGGGTATCCAAATATTGGTTATTAATCACCGCCATGATATAGGTATCCGGTTTTAATAAATCATTTGGTCCAAACTGTACATCTAAGGGAGCATTTTCGTAGTCACGAAAACCGAGGATATTGAGATTGTACCGTCCTCGAAGATCAAGTTGACTTAGACTCTTACCTGACCACGATTGTGGAATTTTCATCTCGACAATCGAGACATTCTTGTCCAACTGAAAGACATCTACACTGTTATTAAAGAGAATCGTCTGTGCCAACGAACGACCCATCTCAAACTCTGGTGAAATGACTGAGTCTGCACCGATTTTTTCAAGGACTTTTTTTGCTGTATGGCTTTTAACCTTAGCAATAACAGTCGGTACCCCTAGACTCTTGCAATGCATGACTGCAAGAACACTAGACTCTAGATTTTCACCAGTTGCGACGACTACGGTATCGCAGGTATCAATTCCAGCTGATAGCAAGAGTTCTTCATCTGTGATATCTCCAACAACACCACGCACCAAGACTGGTTCAAATTGATTGATTCGTTCCTCATGGTTGTCAATAGCGATAATATTTATATCATGCTTGGCGAGAGCAGCCAGAACACTACTCCCAAAAATACCCAAGCCTAAAATTCCGATTGTCCGATCTGACATAGTTTATCCTTTCTTATCCTATGGTAATATCTGCTTTCATATAGTGGATCATATCTTTCTTATCTGGTTGATACTCAGCCAAACTAACTAATAGCGTCAGAGGTCCGATTCGCCCAATAAACATCAGTAGCATGATGACACTAAGCGCTAGCTTACCTAACTCTGGTGTCAAATTAGCAGTTACTCCAACCGTGGCAAGAGCAGAAATTGTTTCAAACATAATGTAGATAAAGCGCGGATTCCCCTCGGCTGTTATTCCTACTAAGATTAAGCCCGATAAAAAAGTTATCAAGAAGATGATAAAAACACTGAATGATTTTTGAACTGTCCGAGGTTCAATCGTTCTCCGAGCTACATTTGCATGAGGTAACCCTAAAAGTTCACTGCGTGCGAATACCAACAAGACAAAGAAGGTTGTGATTTTTAGTCCCCCTGCTGTACCGCCAGGTGCCCCACCCAGAAACATCTGCAAAATATAGATCATCAAGGTAACAGGCCTAGCCTGAGTAAAATCAATAGAAGCAAAACCTGCTGTTCTCATGCTGACAGTTTGGAAGAAACTAACCAGCAATTTATCTGGGAAGCTGAGATTTCCAATCGTTCCCGAATTATTCCACTCTATCAAGAGGGTTGAAACTGTTCCAGCAAATAAAATCCCCGCTGTTAAGAAGAGGACTAGCTTAGTATGGAAACGAAGACGACGCTTTTTCTTCTTTCCTAACTGGGTAGCCAAGTCGAACCAAACCATGAAACCTAGACCACCCGTAATAATCAAGCCTGCAATCACTAAATTAATCAATGGGTCTGTCTGAAAGGCTAGCAAACTCGTGCTACCAAAATTATCAAATCCAGCATTACAGAAAGCTGAAATAGCTACGAAAATGGAAGTAAAAATTCCCCGTCCCCAACCAAACTCGGGGACAAAACGAAAACTTAGCAGAAAGGCTCCGAATCCTTCTACTAGAAAAGTCGTCACGAAGATGGAACGTAGAAAATCCCTCAAAGACTGAGTTTCTTCAAAACTAAAACTCTCCAGAATCGTTTCACGACCTCGAAGACTCAGCTTTTGCTTGCTTTGAATATAGAAGACCCCTATAAAGGTCATGAGCCCCAAACCACCAATCTGAATCAAGACCATACAAATCAACTGCCCCCAAACATTGTAGGTAGAAGCGACAGGTAAGGTAAATAGTCCTGTCACACAGACCATGGATACAGCTGTAAACAAATGATCAAAATAACCGGCATGAGATGTTGGAGCTTGTACGAGTGGTAAACTCAACAGGAGGGAACCTAGAAAAATAACCAAAGCAAAGCTTAAAAAGATTCGCCGAGCAGGTGATAAACGCCCCAGAATGGTATTTATTTTTTCAACAATTGATTTTAATAACATAGCTACATTGTACCACAAAAAACTGAGAATACTCACATATGACTAACGATCTCAAGACAGAGTTCTAGCGCCTTTTCGAAAGCCTCCGCACCCCAATCGCGCTGGTCATAGTTATCAAGATCTGCCAATGAATCAGCCGTGAACAGCAACTCACCCCAGATAACTCCACGAAGTTGAGCCACTGCCGTTAGAGCTGCACACTCCATCTCTACAACTGCACAACCTTCTTCCTTACGATAGGCAACTTTTTCAGCGGTTTCTCGGTAAAATCCGTCTGTCGACCAGGTCATGACTTCTTCGTAAGGGACACCTAGTTGTTCTAAGACTTGCTCGATAGCAGAAATCGCTTCTACATGAACATCCATATAACGAGATGGTGGCGCATAATGGTAGCTGGCTCCTTCATCACGTAGCGCTCGAACTGGAACTAGAAAGGCATTTTCTTCTATATTAGTTAGTACTCCACAAGTACCGGTAGAGATGATTTTCTCCACACCGTAGCCAATCAACCAATCCATAAACTGGGCTGCTGGAGCAGAACCAACAGGAGCCTGGACTAGGCATACTTTTTCACCTTTATAATCCATGACATAAACAGGATAAGTTTTAGTGGCAGAAATAAACTCCCCAACGCACTCTGCTCCCGCTTCCTGAGCATAGCGGTCAATCTCCTCCTCCAAAAACGCATAGATGCACTTCTTTGGCAACTGTAAATCTAAGCCTTCATGGTTGGGCATAATGACTGCCTGAGGATTGTCATCAAACTCTAAAATAGGAATGGCATGTTTCTGAATCATAGAATACCTCCTCTAAATTTTTACTATTGTATCAAAAACAAAAAGAAAGTCAAGGTGAACCCTAAATAAAAAACTTACCTTTAATAGGAAAGAAAAATTAAAAACTAATTCCCGTACTAAAAAAATTGCTGTAGCAAAGGAATTATCTTATAATAGATTGAATTTAAAAAAAGTGAGGGAGTTTTATGAAATTCTATTCCTATGACTACGTGCTCAGCCAGATTAGTCAACAGAATTGGGTCATGATTATCGTATCAGCTATACTGCTTATTGTGACTGGATTTTTTGCATTTAAGGCTTTTCAAGATAAGAGAGGAAGTAAGTTCCGTGAATTATCGATTATTTCTATTTTGACCTTAATCGCTTTCGTTTTGATAAGCATTTCGAATTTTCAAAGCAACCAATCTAACGATAATCAATTTCGTAGTTCCTTACACTTCATTGAGATTGTCTCAAAAGAGTTAGGTGTTGATAAGAAAGATGTTTTTGTCAACACTTCAGCGGTAACTGATGGAGCAATTATTAAAGTTGGCGACAATTTTTATCGTGCTATCAGTGGAAGTGACCAAGATAGCTATCTATTAGAAAAGATAGAACTCTATAAATCAGATGTGGAACTCGTGGAGGTTGAAAAATGATAAGCTTTTTTGCTACAATTGCGATTAAATTAGCCTTAGGGCTTCTTTCTCTAGTGTTTGTTATTAACGTAACAGGGAAAGGAAATCTTGCACCAAGTTCTGCAGTGGACCAAATCCAGAACTTTGTTCTTGGGGGTATTATTGGTGGGGTTATCTACAATAGCTCAATCACCATCATCCAATACGTTGTTATCCTCATTATTTGGACTATTCTCATTTTACTCCTCAAATGGTTGAATACCAATGTTTCCTTCATTAAACATCTGATTGACGGAAAACCTACGATTATCATTAAAAATGGAACATTAGATCCAGAAGCCTGTCGCTCAAAAGGTCTAGCTGCTGCTGATGTTGCTCTTAAATTGCGCGCTCAAGGAATCTTTCAATTAAAGGATGTCAAGAGAGCTGTGATTGAGCAAAACGGACAACTAATTGTCGTAAGAATGGGTGACGAAAATCCTAAGTACCCAGTCATCACAGACGGTGTTGTCCAAGTTGAAATCCTAGAAACCATTGGCAAATCCGAGGAGTGGCTAACTGAGAAATTGAAAGAAGAAGGTTTCGAAGAAGTCTCAAATATCTTTATCGCTGAATATGATAAAGGTCAATTGAATGTTGTAACCTATTAAAAAATAAACTGATGCTTTTCGTATCAGTTTTTTGCTTTTTAGCATAAAAGGGTATATACTTAAACCAATATCTGATGTAATTTAGATAATACAAAAAATTAACGGAGGTATCCCCCATGTCAATCGAAGAAAAATTCAACCAAGCTAAAGGTTCTGTTAAAGAAGGCTTTGGTAAACTAACTGGCGATACAAAAACTCAAACAGAAGGAGCTGCAGAAAAGGTAGCTTCAAAAGCTAAAGAAGTTGCTGAAGATGCAAAAGAAGCTGTCGAAGGTGCAGTATCTGGCGTAAAAAACATCTTTAAAAAAGACGGAGAATAATTCTTTCTCGTCCTAATAACATAAGAAACTCTTATTCCAAGCTGTTAATATGCTAGGGATAAGAGTTTTTTCTTTAAATTATTATGTTTTTTAATATTAGAAAATACTTCTTATGATGTGTTGCTCAACCTAAAGCAAAAAGAACTAATTCCTATACTCCTCCTATTTCCACAAACCACCTAAGATTTGTTTTTCCAATAAGCCTAAGTCCTCTTCTCTCATTTCGCCATTGACGCCAACGACATATAGTTGAGAGAAGTAAGCTAACAATGGACCTATACAGATGCGAACCATTTGAGGAATCGTTATCTCTGGATTTACACGTGGATCTGCTAGCAATTCCTTATGAAGCACTCGAAGTTTATCTTGAATAGCATTCCAGATAAAAATCTGTTCATTTTTTAGTTTTTTATTTGAAAAACTCTCTTGTAGAATGATTTTCATCAAGGCACGATTTTTTTTGAGATAGCTCATACGATTATGGACGAGATAACGAACCCTCTCTTCTGTCGTTTCAAAAGCTAAGAGTTCCTCAAAAAAACTACCGAGAATGCCTGGGACTACAGGATGTAAAATAGCCGTCAGTAAATCATCCTTCGTCTTAAAATACTTAAACAAAGTTGCCTGGCTTAGTCCAGCACGCTCAGCTATGTGAAGAGTTGAGGTCCCATGGTAACTCCTGGTTGATATGAGATCCACTGCTGCCTGCATGATTTTTTTCTTTCCTTGAGGGTAATTCGCTTCTTCTAAGTAATCTTCAAACGATTCAAAAACAGTCTTATCCATCCAATCTTCACACCTTTTTAGCATTATTTATGTTGATTTCTAAACTTTACGATAACGACGCAATCCAACAATATTGAGAATTGTTAAAATGATCAAGAAAATCATTAAAACACCAAGATTTGACAAAATATCACCAAGATTGTGTCCGTAAAGAATAATCTGGCTTATTGCATCACCAGAATAGGTTAATGGCAAAAATTTCCCCACAGTTGGAGCCCATTCTCCCATGGATGACAATGGAATAATTCCTGAGAAAAAAAGTTGGGGCATAATCACGAGAGGAATAAATTGCATCATTTGGAATTCTGATTTTGCTAGAGTAGACAAGAGAATTCCAAAAGCTAGTGCTACAAGAGCCAGTACCACATTAACTATTATAACATTTAAAATATTTCCTACAACTTCTACATCTAGTAGCCAAATTGCTGCTAAAACGACAACTGCCGTTTGAAAAATCGCAATAATACCGTAAGACAACATATAGCCATAGACGATTTCAGAACGTTTCACTGGGGTTGCTAACAAGCGATCCAAGGTTCCACTTGTTCGCTCTTTCAACAGTGCCATACCAGAAATCAAAAAGACAAAGAAGAAGACCACAAAGCCAATTAAAATTGGAATCATACGTGCAAAGAATCCAGTATTTTTATCTCCATATTGGTAAGATTCTTTGATTTCAGGCGCCTTTTCATCTAATTTCAATTGTGGAAGAGCTTGTTTGACACGAGATAATAACTGATCGGTGCCTTCATTGACGATACTTGTTCGTAACACTTGTCGTGTCATAGTTGTTTTAGAAGCATCCGTATTTGCGTAGTCGACCTGATACTCACCATCTTTATACGATATGACTGCATCTACTTTCTCGTCAGCTAGAGCTTTTTTAGCCTGATCTAAGTCTTGATAAGTCTCGACGTCCACATGATCGAGCTCATCCATTTTTGTTACCAAACCAGTTGGTAGATCTTGTGTCGCTAACTTGACATTCACGGTTGTACTAGCTGAAAACATGAGGTTCATCAGCCACATAATAAATACCGGCGCTACAAACATCATAGCCAAGGTTCGTTTGTCACGAAGCAATTCTTTGATAACTTTTTTAGCAATAGCAATGGTTCTCATCTTACTCTCCTTCTGCTTTCAAAAAGACTTCTTCAATACTTGAAACTTGATAACTATCTTTTAAGTGTTGCGGTGTATCAAAAGCAATGATTTTTCCACCTAATAATAAGCCGACCTTATCCGTTAACTCTGCTTCATCCATAACATGGGTAGTAACTAATATCCCTACCCCATTGTCTCTAAGCGCGAATAATTCTTTCCAGATTTTCTTTCGAAGAGAAGGGTCGATTCCAACTGTCGGTTCGTCCAAAATCAAGAGCTGAGGATTCCCCAGAAGCGCGACGGCTAAAGACAAGCGTCGCTTCATTCCTCCAGAATAACCGGATACCGTTTTATTCAAATGCTCTGTCAGATCCACAACTTGAGCCACATGGGCAATTTCAGCTGTCAGATCTCTTTTGGATAGCCCTTTTAGCTGACCAAAAAATTCTAGATTTTCTTGACCTGACAAGGCCTCATAAAGAGCATCAGACTGAGCCATATAGCCAATATCACCTAAAATATGACGATTTGGCATAGTATGGTCCAAGACTAAAGCGATACCGCTATCCGCCTTTTCCATTCCTAGCATGGTTTTAATCATAGTTGATTTACCAGCACCTGATGGACCGATTAGACCAATGATTTCTCCAGGCTGTAAATCAAAACCAACGTGATCTAAGACCATTTGACGACCAAAAGATTTTTCTAAATCTTTTAAATGTAACAATTTTTTCATTTGAATCCTCCTAGGTGAGTATTTACTCACTTTTGAAATATAAAACTATTATAGTGAGTATCCACTCACTTGTCAAGTTGAAAGTTGATAGTTGAAAAAAATCTCCCTTCTCTTTCGAGAAAGGAGATTTTTATTTTATGGTCGTCCACCAGGGCCTCCATTTCCTTGAGGGCCACCGCCAGGTGCCCCTCCGCCTCCAGGCATAGAACTGACAATCTCAGTTTGTTTTTCACCATTGAGATAGATATCTCCGCCTGTGTAGGTCGCTGTTCCATCAAAGTCAAAACCAGTTTGACCAGTCATTTTGATGGTTCCTCCATTAACTGTAATATTACCATTTGAGTCAATTGGATCCGTGTCCCCTTGACCAACTTCAACCGTCAAGTTCCCACCATTCATAGTGAAGAAAATTTCACTTTGTTGAGCATTTTTGTTGGCTGCATTGACACCATCATCCGTTGAATAGATGGCGATATCTCCACCGTTGATAGTAATTGACTTACCTTCAAGCCCTTCTGTAGAATTCTTAACGGTATAGGTACCACTATCAATAACCAAATCACCTGATGCGTGGATACCATCATCTCCAGCAGTAACAGTGATGGTATTGTCAGAGAGATACATGGTTCCTACAGATGTGTCCTCATCATTGTCGACCTTAACTCCGTCTTCCTTGGCATCGATAGTCATAGTTGTGCCGGTAATGTTGAGTTCATCATTAACATTAAAGGCATCCCCGACTGCTGTGATGTTGTAGCTTCCACCTGTGATGTGAAGTGTATCATTTGCCTTGATACCATTGTTTTTCTTACCATCTACATTGAGAGTTCCTTTACCGTTGATGGTCAAGTCCACTTTAGAGAAGAGCGCTGCATCCGCTTTTTCGTCACTATTAGTTGCTGAATCTGATAGGCTATTAGTTGTGCCATCTGCTAGAGTTAGGTAAACATGACCGGCTGATGTTGCAGATATAGCAGCATTGGTATTGGTCATGGTCACACCCTTTAGAACAATATGTACATCATCAGTCTTTTCGGCTTCAATCTTGATTTGAACTCCGTCGGATTGACCAGATATGACATAGGTTCCTGCCTTGGAGATTGTAACGGTAGATCCTGATACGGCAACTCCATCACCTGATACCTTCGCTGTTGATTCTGACAAGGTTACAGTTGCTGCTGTCTTTTCATCATAAGAAGTATCATAGTCCTTGTCTGTAAAATAGCTAGTTTTCTTAGCTTCTGTAGTTGATGTCGTTTTCGTTGTCGCAGTATTGCTAGCTGTTGTATTTGAAGTTGACTGGGTACAAGCTGTTACTAGTGCTAGAGTTGCTATACTCGTTAATAGGAATGTCCATTTTTTTGCTTTCATGCTCGTTTCCTCGTCTTTCATTTTACATGCTCTTAGTCTACGGGTCTTTCCTAAAAGAAGCCTAAACTTTTTCTGAAAGTTTTCTTAAGTTTAGTTTCAATTAAGTTAAATTTAACAAAAGTTTTAGAAATCCCCTCTAGAATTGTAGACAAGCAAGTTCATCTTGTTTAAAAATAGTATAACTGAAAGCAAGAGGAGAAAGACTTATGAAACCATTAGAAACAACTTTTAAGCGGATTGAAACCAAATATATTGTCTCCAAAGATAAAATAAACAAACTCATCCAAGATTTAAAGGAATATTTAGTAGAAGACGACTATCCAATTTCAACTATTTCAAATATCTACTTTGATACGGAAGACTTTGCTGTGCTCCAAGATGATGATTTTGGAAATAAGCGAAAAGAAAAGGTTCGGATGCGGACCTATCTCAGCCAACCTAAAGCAGATAGTCAAGTATTTTTAGAAATCAAAACCAAGGACCAAGAAGGAGTTGGTCGCAAGTTTAGACTACTCTCAACTCCTAGTTCTATCCTTCATTTTATGACCAAAGGGCACTTGGATGCTAGCATTACTGATACAGTCGTCATTGAAAAAGTGAAAAAGCTTCATCAGGATTACAAGCAGGCTATCAAGCCTCGTATGTACATCTACTACGATCGTTATTCATTAAAAGAAAAAAAACACATCGAGGGCTACAACTATAACAAAATTCGTATCACAATTGACCAAAATCTAGTCTATAGAGATGAAAATGTCAGTCTCTTTGCAGGAAATCAAGGGGCCCCTCTATTAGATGACAATACTGTGATTATGGAGATTAAAGCTCCTGGAAACAAACCTCAGTGGTTACAAGATATTCTAGACAAGTATGGTTTGATGGAGCACAAATTTTCAAAATACAGTTGTGCTTACCACAAATCTCAAGGGCTTCCTTATGCACCACGTCCCAGTATAGAAAGCGCAGGTATCGCTTATGCTTAATCTATTTAATTCCATTTTCAACAACGCCACTGCAAGTGCAGATCCCTTCCAACTACTGCTGGCACTTCTAGTCAGTCTAGTCCTCGGTTTGGCACTTACTTGGACCTACAAATATCGGACCCTCTACACCAGAGAATTTGCTATCAGCTTGACTCTGCTTCCCTGCCTTATGACCTTGGTTATTTTTCTGGTCAATGGGAGCTTGGGTACGTCAATTGCTGTAGCCGGAACCTTTAGTTTGATTCGTTTCCGTTCTGCAACTAGTGGTTCAAGAGAACTGATTGCGATTTTCCTTGCCATGATTATCGGTTTGGCTTGTGGAACAGGTTATCTCTTCTTGGCTATTCTCTTCACCCTATTTATCTTGGGCGTTTGGTTCCTTTTGGAAAATCAACAAGTCAAAACTGACAATCAACGTCGTAGACTTTTGACAATCACGGTAGCTAATCAGGAGAAGGTACAGGAAGCTATCCAATCAGCTCTTGACCAATTCTGCTCAGAAATTGACATGATTACGATCAATAGCACAAATGCAGGGGACAACCTTAGCATTGTCTATGAAGTCGAGCTAAAAACAGAGGCAGACGATTTCCAAGTGACTAGCTACCTCACACAAAATATTGATCAGTGCGATGTGGCATTGACTAAAAAAGCTAAAAAGAGAAAAAATCTCTAAAGACGAAAAACGAGGCTGGGATAAAAATTCCCACCTCGTTTTTTTCTAGCAATAAGTTTTTGATACTGAGACTGGTTAGGCTTTACGATTCCAAAGAGCTCTTGTGAAAAAGACTTCACTTTCTCTTTCTACAATCTTTAATTTCCTTTAACTGGAATCTCTTTGATAACTCGTGCTGGATTTCCTGCCAGAACTACATTGTCACCAAAGGATTTTGTAATAACCGCTCCTGCTCCTGCAACGACATTATTCCCTAAAGTAACACCCGGTAGGACAATGACACCACCACCTGCCCAAAAGTTCTTACCAATCGTGATGGGTTTGCCAAATTCTAGTCCTGAGTTTCGTTCGTCGGGGTCCAGTGGGTGAAGGGGTGTTAAAAATTGACAATTTGGACCAATCATGGCATTATCACCGATGGTTATAGGACAAACATCTAGCATAGTTAAATTCCAATTGGAATAAAAATTTTCTCCTAGATGAATATTGACCCCGTAATCTACCATCAAGCGAGTGTTGATGTAGAGATTTTCACCAGTAGAACCAAACCATCCTTTGATGATTTCCATACCTTTTACTGGATCGACTTCTTCATTAAAAGCTGCTTGCTTTTGTCGCGCTGTTTGCGCTAAGGCACGGAGTTCTGAATCAAACGGGTGATAGGGTTCCCCCGCAATCATTTTTTGATATTCAGTTTTCATATCTTGATGTCCTTGTTTTTTATACTCAATGAAAATCAAAGAGCAAACTAAGAAGCGAGCCGCAGGCTGTACTTGAGTACGGCAAGGCGAAGCTGACGTGGTTTGAATTTGATTTTCGAAGAGTATTAGATGATTGTAGCATAGTTTTATCCTTAATACAAGCATCAAAAAAACTAGTGCATCGCACGATGCACTAGTTTCTTATTAGAAAGTTGACTGTTATCAATACTTTACAGAGTTGATTAGTCTTCTTTCTTTTTACGAGCCATAAGTCCGAATCCACTCAAGATACCTACTAAACCAAGGCCAGCAAGACCAGCATGGTCTTTAGTACCAGTATTTGGCAACTGAGGAGTAGTTGTCTTAGCTACTGTTTCAGTTACTGGAGCTGATTTACTTGGTGTTTCTGGAACTTGGATTGGTTTTGGTTCTGGTGTCGGAACTGGATCTGGTGTTGGTTTCGAGTCTGGTGTCGGCACCGGATTCGGTGTTACCACCTTCTTGTAGATGTGTTGGATATTACCATCTTTATCTACAACTGTCTTCACAAACTCGTAACCTGGAATTTCTTTCTTAGGCTGTTCACCATTCTCAGTCGGATATCCTGGAATTGGATTTCCATTTTCATCAACATAAGAGGTCGTAATCTTTTCGTAGACGTGCTCTGTATCTCCGTTCGGAAGTTTCTTAGTCTCTACGAAGCGGTAACCTGGGATTGCTTTCTTAGGTTGTTCGCCAT
>NZ_KV804200.1:891-2644 GCF_001811305.1 Streptococcus sp. HMSC056C01 | reverse complement strand
CTCCGTTTGGAAGTTTCTTCGTTTCTACGAAGCGGTAACCTGGAATTTCTTTCTTAGGTTGTTCACCATCTTCACTTGGATTGCCTGGAATCTCGTTTCCTTCTTTATCCTTGAATGATGTCTTAACTTGTTCGTAGACGTGCTCGGTATCTCCGTTTGGAAGTTTCTTCGTTTCTACGAAGCGATAACCTGGGATTGCTTTCTTAGGTTGTTCGCCATCTTCACTTGGATATCCTGGAATTGAATTGCCAGCTTTATCTACAAATGTAGTAACTGGTGTTACTGTTGGGGTGTATGTTGCAGAAGCCTTAGTCCCGTTTACATCTTCACGAACAACTGTTACAGATGGAGCTGTACCTGTGAATTCAGGTTCTGGTTTGAAGGTTACTGTTCCGTCTGCTGCTACCGTATAAGTACCAACACCTGGGATAGTCTTCGTTGTTGAACCATCTTCGAAGGTTGCTGGTACATTATCATTCATTGGAACACGACTATCGCCTTCCTTGAATGCTGGTTTACCAGACTGTTCTTGACCTTTTGATCCAATAGTTGTAGCTGGTGTTGCTGTTGGAGTTACTGGTGTAACTGTTGGTGTGTACTTAGCAGTAACTGGAGTACCGTTCTTATCGACACGTTTAACAGTTACGCCTGTTCCTGTTCCTGTGAATGATTTTTCTGGGACGAAGGTCACTGTTCCATCTGGAGCTACTGTGTAGGTTCCTTCGCCTGAAATCACCTTCGTTGTTGATCCATCTTCAAATGTAGCTGGGGTATCATCATCCATTGGGATTGCAGGGTTACCAGGTGTGAAGCTTGGTGTACCTGTTTGCGTTTGACCTTGAATGTCTGTAGATGTTGCTGGATCAGCAGTTGGTACAACTGGAGTGATCGTCGGTGTGTAGGTTGTTTCAGCAACCGTTCCGTTAGTGTCTTTGGCTTGAACCTTAACTGGAACGACCTCACCTGAGTATGATTTATCAGTTGGTGTGAAGGTTACAACACCTGTTTCTTTATCAACTGTGAAAGTACCGATCACATCACCTGCTGGCGATTTCGCATCTACTGACGCTGCTGGCTGACCATTTTCGTCAAGAAGAGTAATGGTATCCTTGTCGATTGGTGCAACTGGGTCACCTTCTGTGAAGGTTACAGTTCCAGTTTGAACCACACCTTGAAGACCAGTTGATTCTGCCGGAGTTGCAGTTGGTGTAACCGGAGTTACAGTTGGTGTATAAGTTGCAGAAGCCTTAGTGCCATTCATATCTTCACGAACAACTGTTACGGCTGGTGCTTCACCAGTGAATGATTTTTCTGGTACAAATGTTACTGTTCCGTCTGCTGCAACTGTATAGGTACCAACGCCGTCAACTGTCTTAGTTGTTGAACCATCGTCGAAGGTTGCTGGAACATCATCGTTCATTGGTACACGACTGTCGCCTTCAGTAAATACAGGTTTACCTGTTTGAGTTTGACCTTGCACATCAGTAGATACTGCTGGGCTTGCAGTTGGTGTAACAGGCGTTACAGTTGGTGTGTAAGTTGCTGAAGCTTTTGTTCCGTTCTTATCTACACGTTTAACAGTCACACCTGTTCCTGTTCCTGTAAATGATTTTTCTGGTACAAATGTAACCGTTCCATCTGGAGCTACAGTATATGTTCCTTCGCCTGGAATAGTCTTCGTAGTTGAGCCATCTTCAAAGGTTGCAGGTGTATCATCACCCATTGGGATTGCAGGGTTACCAGGTGTGAAGCT
>NZ_KV804200.1:425-791 GCF_001811305.1 Streptococcus sp. HMSC056C01 | reverse complement strand
GCGTGAAGGTCACAATACCTGTTTCTTTATCAACGGTGAAGGTACCGATCACATCACCTGCTGGTGATTTCGCATCTACTGACGCTGCTGACTGACCATTTCCGTCAAGAAGAGTAATGGTGGCCTTGTCGATTGGTGCAACTGGGTCACCTTCTGTTAAGGTTACTCTACCAGTTTGAACCACACCTTGAGGACCAGTTGATTCTGCCGGAGTTGCAGTTGGAGTAACTGGTGTTACTGTTGGAGTGTAGGTCGCTGAAGCCTTAGTGCCGTTCTTATCTTCACGAACAACCGTTACGGCCGGCGCTTTACCTGTGAATGATTTTTCAGGGACAAAGGTTACTGTTCCATCGGCTGCTACTGTGT
>NZ_KV804200.1:0-325 GCF_001811305.1 Streptococcus sp. HMSC056C01 | reverse complement strand
TACTGGTGTCACAGTTGGTGTGTAAGTCGCAGAGACTTTAGTGCCGTTCATGTCTTCACGAACGACTGTGACTGCTGGTGCTGTTCCTGTAAATGATTTTTCTGGAACAAATGTCACCGTACCATCTGAAGCCACCGTGTAAGTACCAACACCATCAACTGTCTTCGAAGTTGAACCATCATCGAAGGTTGCTGGAACGTCATCGTTCATTGGCACACGACTATCGCCCTCAGTGAAGGTTGGTCTACCTGTTTGTGTTTGACCTTGTTTACCAGTTGATGTTGTATCTTCCGCAGTCGGAGTTACTGGTGTCACAGTTGGTGTG
>NZ_KV804199.1:45667-47200 GCF_001811305.1 Streptococcus sp. HMSC056C01 | reverse complement strand
GAATAGCTTCATTGATAGCTACTGTTTTCTCAACGCCATCAACAGTTACTGTTCCACCCTTGAATTCAGGCTTACCTGTTTGGGTGGCACCTTGAATATCAGTTGTTTCAGCTGGAGTTGCTGTTGGTGTGACAGAAACGATTTCAGGCGTGTAAGTTGTATCCACCTTGATACCGTTTGAGCTTTCAGCTTGAACCTTGGCTGGTGTTACTACACCTGTGTATGATTTATCCGTCGGTGTGAAGGTTACTTGTCCAGTTGCTTGATCAATTGAATAAGTACCAATTTCAGTTGTGCCATCTTCAGCATAAGCTGGTGTGCTTGTTACTTCATTACCATCATTATCCAAAAGTGTGTAGCTATCTTCTTTAATCGTAATCGCTTTATCTTGACCATTTACTTGAACAGTTGCACCTTCAAAGGTTGGTGTTCCAGTTTGTGTCGCACCTTGGATATCTTTTGAAGTGGCTGGTTGAGCTGTTGGAACAGCAGCTACAACAGTTGGTGTATAAGTCGCATCTGAAGTGATGGTTGAAGTCTTACCATTGGCATTTGTAATGGTTGCAGTTGCTTGAACTGTTACACCTGTTGCAGTTCCGACAAAGTCTTTTTCAGGAGTGAAGGTTACTACTCCTGTAGTAGGATCAATTGTATATGTTCCTTCGCCTGCTACTGTCACAGTTGTTTCATCGGTTGGTTGACCTGTTGCAGGATCAATCAATTTCTTACTTGTAATTTGAGCAGTCTCATCATCACTCAATGCAAATGTAGGAGTCTCTGTTTGAGGAACATTTTGAATGTCTTCAGAAACTTTATTTGTTGGAGTAAGAGTAACCGGATTTACAGTTGGTGTATAAGTCGCAGAGGCTTTGGTTCCGTTCTTATCTTCACGAACAACGGTTACGGCTGGTGCAGTACCTGTAAAGCTTGGTTCTGGAACAAATGTCACAGTTCCGTCTGCTGCTACTGTATATGTACCAACACCTTCCACAGTTTCAGTCGTTGAACCATCGTCAAATGTTGCTGGAACATCATCGTTCATTGGTACACGGCTATTACCTTCAGTAAATTCAGGTTTACCTGTTTGAGTCGCACCTTGGATATCTGTTGATTCAGCTGGTGTTGCTGTCGGTGTTACTGGTGTTACGGTTGGTGTGTAAGTTGCAGAGGCTTTTGTTCCGTTCTTATCTTCGCGAACAACCGTCACAGCTGAAGCAGTTCCAGTAAATGATTTCTCAGGTACGAAGGTTACTGTACCATCTGCTACTACTGTGTATGTACCAACACCGTCAACTGTCTTGATAGTTGAGCCATCGTCGAAAATAGCTGGAACGTCACCGTTCATTGGTACACGGCTGTCACCTTCAGTGAATACAGGTTTACCTGTTTGAGTGGCACCTTGAACATCTGTTGATTCAGCTGGTGCTGCAGTTGGTTTAACCGGTGTTACTGTTGGTATGTAGGTTGCAGATGCTTTGGTTCCGTTCTTATCTTCACGGACAACCGTTACGGCCGGTGCTTTACCTGTGAATG
>NZ_KV804199.1:0-45567 GCF_001811305.1 Streptococcus sp. HMSC056C01 | reverse complement strand
CAACCGTTACGGCCGGTGCTTTACCTGTGAATGACTTTTCAGGAACAAAAGTTACTGTTCCATCTGCAGCTACTGTATATGTACCAACACCTTCCACAGTTTTAGTCGTTGAACCATCATCAAATGTTGCCGGAACAGCTTCGTTGATCTCAACAGTCTTCTCGACACCGTCAACAGTTACAGTTCCACCCTTGAATTCAGGTTTACCTGTTTGAGTTGCACCTTGGATGTCAGTTGATTCAGATGGTGTAGTTGTTGGGGTTACTGGAACAATTTCAGGTGTGTAGGTTGTATCAACCTTAATACCGTTTGAGCTTTCAGCTTGAACCTTGGCTGGTGTGACTGCACCTGTGTATGATTTATCAGTTGGTGTGAATGTTACAGTACCAGTTGCTGGATCGATCGTGAAAGTACCGATTGGCGTTGTACCATCTGCAGCATAAGCTGGCGTAGTTGTAACTTCATTACCATCTTTATCCAAGAGCTTATAACTATTTGATTTAATGGTTACAGGTTTATCTTGACCATTTACTTGGACAGTTGTTCCTGCGAAGGTTGGTGTGCCTGTTTGAGTGGCACCTTGGATATCTTTAGATGTAGCTGGTTGAGCTGTTGGAACAGCCGCTACAACTGTTGGTGTATAAATTGCATCCGAAGTGATTGTCGCCGTCTTATCGTTCGCATTTGTAATAGTCGCAGTTGCTTGAACTGTTACACCTGTTGCAGTTCCAACAAAGTCTTTTTCAGGTGCGAAGGTAACCGCTCCTGTAGTAGGATCAATTGTATATGTTCCTTCGCCTGCTACTTTCACACTGGTTTCATCAGTAGGCTGGCCAGTTGCTGGATCTACTAATTTCCTGCTAGTAATCTTCGTAGCCTTGTCATTGCTTAACTCAAATGTAGGTGTTTGAGTTTGAGGGACATTTTGCACATCCTCAGAAACCTTATTAGTAGAGCTGATTGTGGCTGGGGTTACTGTTGGAGTATACTTAGCAGTAGCTGTTTTTATAAATTCTGACTGAACTTGTTTATTTTTATCTCGTCCAACTGGTGCAGTAAGTGAAACTGTTACTCCCTTAGCAGTGCCAGTAAATCCTGGTTCCGGCACAAAGGTAACTTTCCCAGTCAAATCGTCTAAGTAGTAAATCCCTTCCCCTTCTACAGTTAGAACAGGGTCATTGATAACCTTGCCAGTCGTAGGACTCACAAACTTAGCTGGATAATCAAAATCAGGTGTGATTTTAACTTTCTCACCATTACTATTTGTTCCTTCAAGAGCAAATTCTGGAGTAGCTATTTGACTAGCTCCTTGAACATCTGTTGAAGTTTTATTTTCACCTTCGATATCCTTTGGAGTAACGGTTGGGATATAAAGTCCATCCATTGTATTTATCAAAGTATCAACATTAGCTTCATTGGCTGGAAATTTAGTTGACCAACCTGTGTCGTAGCCATTACTATCTGTACGACGGATAGAGATTCCATCAGCTGTTCCTAAGAAATTATCTTCAGGGATGAATTCTACATCTACGTCTTTACCATTTGCGGTAATTTTATATTTACCTTGACCTGGTACGACATAGTAGCCTTCAGCATCCAAAATAGCCTTGTTCCCATTTGCATCGACAATGTATGGTGCTACTGTTTCATCAATTTTTGCTGATTCAGTTAAGCTATAGCCTTGCAAACCTCGAGCAGTAAAGGCTACAGTTGCTGTTTGTTTAGCAGCTTGAAGACCAGAAGTTTCCTTGAATTCCCCTTTTGGTGGGTGCGTAATTTGAGTCTTGAAGTCTTCTACTTCTCCTGAGAAGGCCATACCTGTTGGGCTTTCAATTTCTTTAGCATTCTTAGCGATACGAAGACGAACCCCTAATTCAGTAACACTAGGGTCAATATAAGTTTTGCTGTTTGCAAATGTTAACTCAACTATACCATCTTTCGTAATAGTAGCTAAATTTGAACGCTCGTCTTCATCGAAGGTTCCATTTTGATTGAAGTCTACCCAACCGTAGATATTTGCCTGTGCAGCCCCATCAGTATGGGCTTCAACAGAAATCTTATAATTACCTGGTTTGGTACGGTCCATCTTGATCATCTCATTGGTTTTCCCTTTAAGATTATCTGGAAGCAATTGGTCGATTCCTTCATCAGCCGTTGTCGCTTTATCGTCACCAGTCCAATCAAGGGTATTGTTTTCATCCATATCAGGACTCAAGTGGCCGAGATAAGGTTGGTTTACTTTCTTACCGGTAATCCCATCCACAGTTGCAATTGAATGAACTGCCTTGCCGTATGATTCAGGAGCATCTCCTTCATCAAGTGGGAAGAATCCAAGCATGGCTGATTGTTTACCTGAAGATGCGATATACAAGCCAACTTCGGACGCTCCACGTGTCATAACAAGGGGAACAGCAGCAATACTTGAAATATTTGGTCCAAAGACCCCTGTTCCGAGACCTCCAGTTGTTAAATCGGCACTTCCAAAGTACTTCCAAGCAACCGCTTTTTTATCTGGCCCAACTTGATTTGAACGTCGAAGTAGGTCAAGGTTCAACTTATAGTAGCCCATGCCATCTATATTAGTGGCAGGGTTTGGACCGAATAAATTGTCTGTATCTTGTGGAATATAAGTTTTATTATTGCCCTTGGGCCATTCCCCAATATGTTGCCAACCTTCTCCGTTTGTGGTGAACATAACCATTTCACCAGGGTTAGCGGACTCACCATCCGCCATGACAATGGCAGGTTTGACCACTTTTCCACGGAAGGTCGCAGAAACTTCAAACTGAACACCGATATTCCCACCTTCAAGTTCTGAACTGATAGTAGTTTTCTTAGTTGTACCAGTGTCAATACCTTCTTTTTTAATTTCAGTCCAACGGTTTTGAGCTTCGGCAATAACTTTAGCTTCTTCACCAGCAGTAAAAGCTACTCTCGTAGCAGGTGTATTAGTCGCATTCCCATAACCATTTCTTGCATTTGGATCATAGGTCGCTTTTTCAGCTTCTGTTGCTCCTCGGTCTTCAAGGCGTTTTTTATAAAGTTCTGTCGCCTGGAAGGGTTTCAAAGATTTAACCTTGATGGTAACCACATAACCCGGCATAATTTCCTTAGTATAGGTAGCCCCAACTTGGAGAGCAAGGTCACCTTTTGATGTTGTTGTGGTTCCTGTCCAGTTAGCTACATCGCCAAAGTCCAACCAAGAGATTTGGCTGGCTATGTCTTTAGCATTGATATTTGTTGTAAAGCCAGGTTTTTCTACCTTTGGAGTTGAAGTTGCGTCTTCAACGTCTGCACCAATTCCAGTAGCTGTTGCAGTATCCGCACGAAATGCTGTATTTTTATTAATCTCCTTACCATTACGAGGATCGTTCTGACCTGTATTTGCGATTGCATTTGTACCTTCTGCTGGCTGAGTATTTGCTGCTGGTTTTCCGATACTTTCTTCAGTTTTTTCAGTAACTTCAGCCTTAGCTTCCACAACTGGTTTTGCTTCTGCTACTACCTTATTTTTAAGTTTTGCATTTACCGTTGTTACAAGTGATTGATAAGCAGCATCCAACTCAGCTTGACTTTCAGCAGAGACAAGAACATTCTTAGCATTAACAAGACTTACTTTTAAAGCATCAATACTTTCATCAGTCTTATTGCTATATTTACCATTTGTCAGGTTTGTCTCAATCTCAGCAATATAGGCTTGTAATCTTGTTTGATCTAGTTCAGGCTTAGTCTCAGTTGCAACTGGGACAACTGGAGTTGCCTGATAAGTTGTAGCATCTTCTTTCTCAGCTTGAGACGTAGAAAGAGATTCTGGCTGTTCCTTTTCAGTTGTCACAGCAACCTCGTCAGTTTGCTTATTCTCAGCGACTTCTTCAGCTGCTACTCCTGTAGCAGTTCCAAGCATAACTAAAGTTCCTAGTAAAACTGAACAAACTCCTACATTTAACTTACGAATTGAAAATCGACTAATACGATCATTAAACAGATCATTTTTCACTAATATTACCTCCGAGTTGCATAAAATTTAACTTAGTTTAGAATAAATATGTATTTACTATCCATTATATTTCGTAAACTACTCGCTGTTATATTTTATCATGTCAGCCGTTGAATACCAAGCATTTTGCTCAATTTTTCTGAAAAAAATTTCTACTTTTATAGTTCAAATTATTCAGTAAATCATATAAAATTCAATATACCTTTTCTATATATTTAATACAAAAAAAGAGGGATAACCCTCTTTTTGTTTAAGCATTATTTTATTCACTTACTTCAACAGTTTCAACGACTTCTTCTACAGTCGTATCTACTGAAGCTTCTTCTTGAGAAGATGCTAGGTAAGACTCTTCATTGATAGCTTGTGGTTCAAGGTTACGGTAACGTGCCATACCTGTACCAGCTGGGATAATCTTACCGATGATAACATTTTCCTTAAGACCAAGGAGATGGTCTTTCTTACCACGGATAGCTGCGTCTGTAAGGACACGAGTTGTTTCCTGGAAGGAAGCTGCTGACAAGAAACTATTTGTTTCAAGTGAGGCTTTGGTGATTCCCATAAGGACTGGACGACCAGTCGCTGGCACTCCACCTGCGATGAGAACATCCTTATTAGCATCTGTAAAGTCGTTGATGTCCATAAGAGTTCCCATGAGAAGATCTGTGTCTCCTGGATCCATAACACGAACTTTACGGATCATTTGACGAACCATTACCTCGATGTGTTTGTCACCGATTTCTACCCCTTGGCTACGGTAAACTTTTTGTACTTCACCGAGGAGGTAAGTTTCAACTGATAAGACATCACGTACAGCAAGGAGACGTTTTGGTTGGATTGAACCTTCTGTCAATGCTGCACCACGAGAGACTTGGTCCCCAACTTCAACACGCATACGAGCTGTAAATGGTACCACGTATTCGCCTTCTCCAGTTTCACCCTTAACGAAGACTTTCTTAGTACGAGTTGAAGCATCTTCTTCGATAGCAGTAACTTGTCCTTTGACTTCTGTGATAACCGCTTCCCCTTTAGGATTGCGGGCTTCAAAGATTTCTTGGACACGAGGAAGACCCTGAGTGATATCGGTATTTGAGGCAACCCCACCCGTGTGGAAGGTACGCATTGTAAGCTGTGTACCAGGTTCCCCGATAGATTGGGCAGCGATTGTACCAACTGCTTCACCAACTTCAACCGCATCACCAGTCGCCAAGTTGATACCATAACAGTGACGGCAAACACCATGACGAGTGTTACATGTAAATACTGAGCGGATAGTTACTTCTTCAACACCAGCATTGACGATTTCACGCGCCTTGTCTTCTGTGATCAATTCATTTGGACCAATGATAACTGCACCAGTTTCTGGGTGTTTAACAGTTTTCTTAGTGTAACGACCATTGAGACGTTCTTCAAGAGACTCAATCATCTCTTTACCTTCAGTGATAGAACGGATCAAGAGACCACGATCAGTTCCACAGTCATCTTCACGGATAATCACATCTTGGGCAACGTCAACCAAACGACGAGTCAAGTAACCTGAGTCGGCTGTCTTAAGGGCCGTATCGGTCATACCTTTACGAGCACCGTGAGTTGAGAAGAACATTTCGAGCACTGACAAACCTTCACGGAAGTTTGAAAGGATTGGCAATTCCATGATACGTCCGTTCGGAGCAGCCATCAGACCACGCATACCGGCAAGCTGTGAGAAGTTTGAGATGTTACCACGGGCTCCAGAGTCCATCATCATAACGATTGGGTTCTTAGGATCTTGGTTGGCAATCAATCGTTTCTCAAGCTTTTCACGGGCAGCACGCCATTCAGCTGTTACAGCATTGTAACGCTCGTCGTCTGTGATCATACCACGACGGAATTGTTTCGTGATTTGTTCTACACGTTTGTGTGATTCTTCGATGATTTCAGCCTTGTCTTCAACGACTGGAATGTCGGCAATACCCACTGTCAATCCTGCAAGAGTTGAGTGGTGGTAACCGAGGTTCTTCATACGGTCAAGTAGGGCAGAAGTTTCTGTCGTACGGAAACGTTTGAAGATTTCAGCGATGATATTTCCAAGGTTTTTCTTCTTGAATGGAGGGTTAAGTTCAAGATTGCTGATTGCTTCCTTGATATCTCCACCAAGTGGCAAGAAGTATTTATCTGGAACGCCTTCTGTTAAGTTGGCATTGTTTGGTTCTTGCAAGTATGGTAGACCCTCTGGCATGATGTCGTTGAAGAGGATCTTACCAACAGTTGTAAGCAAGATTTTGTGTTTTTGCTCTTCTGTCCATGGTTTGTTGAGGCTGTCTGTTGCGATACCAACACGTGAGTGGAGGTGAACATAGCCATTGCGGTAAGCCATAACAGCTTCGTCACGGTCTTTGAAGACCATTCCTTCACCTTCACGACCAGCTTCTTCCATGGTCAAGTAGTAGTTACCCAAAACCATGTCCTGAGATGGAGTAACAACGGGTTTACCGTCTTTCGGGTTCAAGATATGCTCAGCAGCAAGCATCAAGATACGAGCTTCTGCTTGGGCTTCTTCTGAGAGCGGTACGTGTATGGCCATTTGGTCACCGTCAAAGTCGGCATTGTAGGCTTCACAGACAAGTGGGTGCAAGCGAAGGGCTTTACCGTCAATCAAGACAGGTTCAAAGGCTTGGATACCCAAACGGTGAAGGGTAGGTGCGCGGTTCAAAAGTACTGGGTGTTCTTTGATAACTTCTTCGAGGATATCCCAGATACGTTCATCTCCACGTTCTACCAAGCGTTTAGCCGCTTTAACGTTTTGCACGATATCGCGCGCAACGATTTCACGCATCACGAATGGTTTAAAGAGCTCGATTGCCATTTCACGTGGCACACCACATTGGTACATCTTAAGAGTTGGACCAACGGCGATAACGGAACGTCCTGAGAAGTCAACACGTTTACCGAGCAAGTTTTGACGGAAGCGTCCTTGTTTACCTTTGAGCATGTGGCTCAATGATTTAAGTGGACGGCTACCTGGTCCTGTAATTGGACGACCACGACGACCATTGTCAATCAAAGCGTCAACCGCTTCTTGAAGCATACGCTTCTCATTTTGAACGATGATACCTGGTGCGTTCAACTCAAGCAAACGAGCCAAACGGTTGTTACGGTTGATAACACGACGGTAAAGGTCGTTCAAGTCAGATGAGGCAAAACGGCCACCATCCAACTGCAACATTGGACGAAGATCTGGTGGAATAACCGGAAGGATGTTAAGAATCATCCATTCAGGTTTGTTTCCAGACTTGTAAAAGGCATCCAAAACATCCAAACGACGGATAGCTTTGATACGTTTTTGCCCAGTTGCTGTTTTCAATTCTTCTTTAAGTTCAGCAATTTCTTTTTCAAGATCTACTTGTTTCAAGAGGTCTTGGATAGCTTCGGCACCCATTTTAGCAACGAATGATCCGTAGCCATATTCACGCAAGCGCTCACGATATTCACGCTCTGTCATGATAGATTTGTGCTCAAGTGGTGTATCCTTCGGATCGATCACCACGTAAGCAGCAAAGTAGATTACTTCCTCGAGGGCACGAGGACTCATATCAAGGGTCAAGCCCATACGGCTTGGAATTCCCTTGAAATACCAGATATGAGATACAGGAGCTTTCAACTCGATGTGTCCCATACGTTCACGACGAACTTTTGTACGCGTTACTTCAACACCACAACGGTCACAAACAATCCCTCTGTAACGAATGCGTTTGTACTTACCACAAGCACATTCCCAGTCTTTTGTAGGACCAAAGATGACTTCGTCAAATAGTCCTTCACGTTCTGGTTTCAACGTACGGTAATTGATTGTTTCAGGTTTTTTGACTTCTCCATAAGACCATGAACGGACTTTACTTGGAGAAGCTAGTGTGATTTGCATACTTTTAAAACGATTTACGTCAACCACTATTTCTTCCCTTTCTATTCTAAGTGAGCTACTTATTCTTGTTCAGTAGCTTCTTCTGTTGCTTCCGCTTTTGCACCTTCTTCAGCTTCAAAAGCAGCTTTTGCTTCTTCAGCAGCTTTTTTACGTGCTTTTTCAAGGTCATCTACGTGGATGACATCTTCGTCCATGCCCTCATCAAGATCACGAAGTTCAACTTCTTGATCATCTTCGTCAAGGACACGCATGTCAAGACCAAGTGATTGCAATTCTTTAACAAGAACTCGGAAGGATTCTGGAACACCTGGTTTTGGAATTGGTTTTCCTTTTGTAATAGCTTCATAAGCTTTCAAACGTCCGTTGATATCGTCAGACTTGTAAGTCAAGATTTCTTGAAGAACATTTGATGCACCATAGGCTTCAAGCGCCCAAACCTCCATCTCACCGAAACGTTGTCCACCAAACTGAGCTTTACCTCCGAGTGGTTGTTGGGTAACGGTTGAATATGGTCCGACTGAACGAGCGTGCAATTTATCATCAACCATGTGGTGAAGTTTGATCATGTACATGACACCAACTGACACACGGTTATCAAATGGTTCACCAGTACGTCCATCGTAAAGGATAGTCTTAGCATCGCTATCCATACCTGCTTCCTTAACAGTTGACCAAAGATCTTCTGAACTTGCTCCGTCAAAGACTGGTGTTGCGATGTGAATACCAAGAGTACGAGCTGCCATACCAAGGTGGAGCTCCATAACCTGACCGATATTCATACGTGATGGCACCCCAAGTGGGTTCAACATGATATCAACTGGAGTTCCGTCTGGAAGGTAAGGCATGTCTTCTACAGGAACGATACGAGAGACAACCCCTTTGTTTCCGTGACGTCCGGCCATCTTATCTCCGACCTTGATCTTACGTTTTTGAGCGATGTAAACTCGAACCAGCATGTTAACACCTGATTGCAATTCATCTCCATTTGCACGTGTAAAGATCTTAACATCACGAACAACACCATCGGCACCGTGTGGTACACGAAGAGAAGTATCACGAACTTCACGAGACTTGTCTCCGAAGATAGCGTGCAAGAGACGTTCTTCAGCTGAAAGGTCTTTCTCACCCTTAGGTGTTACTTTACCTACAAGGATGTCCCCTTCTTTAACCTCAGCACCGATACGGATAATTCCCATTTCGTCAAGGTCTTTAAGAGCATCTTCACCAACGTTTGGAATTTCACGAGTGATTTCTTCAGGTCCAAGCTTTGTATCGCGTGTTTCTGATTCATATTCTTCAAGGTGGACAGATGTGTAGACATCGTCTTTCACCAAGCGTTCGCTCATGATAACGGCATCCTCGAAGTTGTAACCTTCCCATGTCATGTAGGCAACGATTGGATTTTGCCCAAGCGCCATTTCTCCATTTTCCATAGAAGGTCCATCTGCAATAAAGTCGCCTTTTTCTACAACGTCACCAACTTTAACAAGCGTACGTTGGTTGTAAGCAGTACCTGAGTTTGAACGACGGAATTTTTGGATATGGTAAACATCCAATGAGCCATCTTCACGACGAACTTCTACCTTGTCAGCATCGGCATAAGTAACTTTACCATCATACTGAGCAATTACAGCCGCTCCAGAGTCGTGGGCTGCTTGATATTCCATACCAGTACCAACGTAAGGTGCTTTTGGATTAATCAATGGTACAGCCTGACGTTGCATGTTGGCACCCATGAGGGCACGGTTGGAGTCGTCGTTTTCCAAGAAAGGAATACATGCTGTCGCAACGGCAACTACCTGTTTTGGAGAAACGTCCATGTAATCAACACTTGAAGCTGGGTATTCTTGGTTAACCCCTTGGTGACGTCCCATGACAACTTTTTCAGCAAAAGTGCCATCTGCGTTCAATTTAGAGTTAGCCTGTGCTACTGTGTACTCATCTTCTTCATCAGCAGTCAACCAAACGATTTCGTTAGTTACTTTTCCAGTTTCACGGTCAACCTTGCGGTATGGTGTTTGAATGAAGCCATACTTGTTGAGGTGTCCGTATGAAGACAAGTTGTTGATCAAACCGATGTTTGGCCCCTCAGGTGTCTCGATTGGACACATACGACCATAGTGAGTGTAGTGCACGTCACGCACTTCATATCCAGCGCGGTCACGTGTCAAACCACCAGGTCCTAAGGCAGACAAACGACGTTTGTGTGACAACTCAGAAAGCGGGTTGTGTTGGTCCATGAACTGTGACAATTGAGAAGAACCAAAGAATTCTTTGATTGCTGCAGTTACTGGACGGATATTAATGATTTGTTGAGGTGTTAATACTTCGTTATCTTGAACAGACATACGTTCACGAACGTTACGTTCCATACGTGAAAGTCCAAGGCGTACTTGGTTGGCAAGCAATTCACCAACGGCACGGATACGACGATTTCCAAGGTGGTCGATATCATCCACACGACCGATACCTTCAGCCAAGTTGAGGAAATAGCTCATTTCAGCAAGGATGTCTGCTGGTGTGATAGTGCGAACTTTATCATCTGGATTTGCATTACCGATGATTGTTACAACACGATCTGGATCAGTTGGTGCTACAACCTTGAACTTTTGAAGAACAACTGGCTCTGTTACTACAGCCGCATCATTTGGAATGTAGACAATCTTGTTCAAATCACCATCCAAATGGCTTTCAATGCTCTCAATCACGCTACGAGTCATGATTGTTCCAGCTTCTACCAAGATTTCACCTGTTTCAGGGTCTACCAATGGCTCAGCAATGGTTTGGTTAAGCAAACGTGTTTTAACATTGAGTTTTTTATTGATCTTGTAACGACCAACTGCAGCCAAGTCATAACGACGTGGGTCAAAGAAACGAGCTACAAGCAAGCTACGTGAGCTTTCAGCAGTCTTAGGCTCACCTGGACGAAGGCGTTCGTAGATTTCCTTCAAAGCTTCGTCTGTACGAGAGTCCATTGGGTTCTTGTGAATATCTTTTTCAACAGTGTTACGAACAAGATCGCTGTCACCAAAGATATCAAAGATTTCATCATCGCCTGAGAAACCAAGCGCACGAACCAAGGTCGTAAATGGAATCTTACGAGTACGGTCGATACGAGTATAGGCGATGTCTTTTGAGTCGCTTTCAAGTTCCAACCAAGCTCCACGGTTAGGGATAACAGTTGAACCGTAACCCACTTTACCATTTTTGTCTACCTTGTCATTAAAGTAAACACCTGGAGAACGCACCAACTGTGATACGATGATACGTTCACCACCGTTGATGATAAAGGTTCCCATCTCAGTCATGATTGGGAAATCACCAAAGAAAACTTCCTGTGTCTTGATTTCGCCAGTTTCTTTGTTAATCAAGCGGAAGGTTACAAAGATAGGTGCTGAGTAGCTAGCATCGTGGATACGAGCCTCTTCAAGCGTATATTTAGGTTCTTTGATTTCGTAGCCAACAAATTCCAACTCCATTGTGTCTGTGAAGTTTGAAATTGGCAATACATCTTCAAACACTTCCTTCAGACCATGGTCTAGGAAATCTTTGAATGAATCAGTTTGAATTTCAATCAAATTTGGTAAGTCAAGAACTTCTTTGATTCTTGAAAAACTACGACGGGTACGATGTTTCCCGTATTGAACGTCATGTCCTGCCAAGATGATTCTCCTTTTTAAATAAAGTTCCAAGCTTAGTGATCTAAGCTAGTAATTATCGTTAGATGGTTCTAAAAACCCTATCAACTTATCCCCCTTGACTAATTTTCAGAATCTTTAAATCTTTGTTACAAAGGTCAAAAAACTTGAAAAAAAGCACAAAAAGAGCAGCTAAATCCGACTTTTTCAGGAGATTTAACTGCTGTGAGCCTTGTCCGGACAATATTTCAGACAAAACCTACGACAAATGATTATTTATATTATACCCTATTTAGCTAGATTTTTCAAGGTTTTAAAATATTTTTCTCTTCCTCTAATCCGTTAATTATCTACATCTTTCTTTGGAAAATCAAGTCCATATTTAGGAAAACGCTTGCCTTAACTATTCCCTCATGCTATACTGTTATTGAAATTAATAGACAGGAGACATTTTATGAAAACAGCTAAAACCACTGTTACAATCGTTTCTGCACTTGCATCTGTCATCTTATTGACCAGCTGCGCCACAAAATCCACAGAAACACAAACATCCGCTAATAACTCATCTGACAATCAGATTACAATGACTTACGACCAACTACGGTCTAGAGAAAATACCATGTCAACTCTCTGGTATCAAAAAGCGGCCGAAACAAAAGCCTTGTATCTACAAGGTTATAATGTTGCTACAGATCGTCTAAAGGAATTACTGAAAACAGAATCAGACAAGCCTTATTCGATTGTTTTGGACTTGGACGAAACGGTCCTAGATAACAGTCCTTATCAAGTTCAAAATGTCAAAGATGGAACAGTATTCACACCTGAAAATTGGGATGTTTGGGTCCAAAAAGCTGCAGCAAAAGCCGTCCCAGGTGCTAAAGATTTTCTTCAGTTTGCCGATCAAAACGGTGTCCAAATCTACTATATTTCTGACCGTTCAGTCGACCAAGTAGATGCTACCATTAAAAATCTAGAAAGCGAAGGTATTCCTGTACAAGGACGTGATCACCTCATGTTCCTAGAAAGTGGTGTAAAATCCAAAGAAGGTCGTCGACAAGCGGTTCAAGAAAAGACAAATCTTGTGTTACTATTTGGTGATAACCTTGTAGACTTTGCAGATTTTTCTAAGACTTCTGAATCTGACCGTGATAAACAGCTTGAAGAATTGCAAAAAGAATTCGGTGAAAAATTCATCATCTTCCCAAATCCAATGTATGGATCATGGGAAACAGCAGTTTACGGTGGTAATAAACTCGATGCCAAGGGACAAGTAGAAGAACGTGAAAAGGCTTTACAAGGCTTTGACAAGTAATGAAAACTTGGTATTCAATAAGGCCATAAGTACAAAAAGAAGTGCAAAAGCTCTTTAACTGACAAAACTCAAAAAAGCGGACAAGAGAGGATTCTGATAACCAGAAAACTTTCCTGTTCGCTTTTATCATGTGAATCGTATCTTAATGAGCCAGCATTTCTTGGGCGATTTCTTGACCAGATAAGCCATCTGGATAGTAGGTTGGCCAGTTATCCATTTCTTCAAAGAGGGCTTCCTGGCTAGTGCCTCCAAAGAAGATATGGAAATGCTCTGCCTTGACTGGTGCGATATTGTGGTCGCTGAATTGAACATACTTAAATTGTCCAGCGTCTGCATCTGTCGCTTCAAAGAGATAACGAACTCCTCGATTCCCTTTCTTATAGGTCAAGATTTTCTTGCCGACATACTTGTAGGTATATTTCTTACTTTGATCACCTTGGATGAATTCCATAGTGTTATCCGTGATATTAATCTTAGATACATCCGTTTGATAGCCTTTTTGATAGTAGGATTTATATTCATCCTTAGTCATCTTACCAGTCAACTTAGCCTTGTAGTCAAAGACTTGGTCTAGAGTACCATCTTCAAGGAAAGGATAGACTGACTGCCAGTTACCAGCATAGTCACTCAAGGTACGATCCTTGACATCAGCATCCTCAAAGTAACCATTTTGAACGGTTTTAGTTTCCTCGGCTTTTTCTGGTTCAATTTCTGCCCCTGCCTGGTCAGTTGTTTGCTTGAGGGCTTTGAGATTTTTCTCCATGACAGAGATATAGTTCTCACCGGCCTTCATGTCCTCTTCGGTCAAGCTTTCCAGAGGATTCAGAACATCTAACTTAACTCCTGTTTCTTTTGAAAGAGTATTAGCTAGAGCTTGTGAGGCATTTTCTTCAAAGTAGATATAAGAAATCTTATTCTTCTTGATGTACTCGGTCAATTCTGCCAAGCGGCTTGCTGAAGGCTCCGCATCTGGCGAAAGCCCAGAGATAGAGACTTGAGTGAGTCCGTAGTCTAAGGCAAGATAACGAAAGGCAGCGTGTTGAGTCACAAAACTCTTTTGTTTAGCACTAGAAAGTCCTTCAGTATAGGCTTTATCCAAGGCTTGCAATTTTTCGATATAGGCTGCTGCATTTTGCTCAAAAGTCGCCTTCTTATCTGGATAGTCAGCTGAAAGACTATCACGGATGTGCTCTACAAGTTTGATTGCACGCGCAGGAGACAACCATACATGAGGGTCATACTCGTGATGATGACCCCCTTCGCCGTGGTCATGGTCTTCCTCTTCTTCACTACCTGGAAGAAGCAACATATCTCCAGTAGCCTTGATTGTTTTTACTTTTTTGGCATCTAGTGAATCTAAAAGCTTGGGAACCCAAGTTTCCATGTTCTCATTTTCATACACAAAGGCGTCGGCGTCTTGGATTTTAGCAACTGCCTTAGGCGATGGTTCATAATCATGTGGTTCTGTCCCTGCCCCAATCAAGAGCTCGACATTGGCTGTATCGCCTGCTACTTGTTTGGTAAATTCGTAAACAGGGTAGAATGTTGTGACGATATTTAATTTTCCATCTGCCTGTTTTTGATTGGAACAAGCCACTAAGAATACCGTCACAAGACTTGCCAAAAGTAGGCCTAGTTTTTTCATTTTCTTCTCCTATTTGATAAAACGTTTGAGTAAGCTGACTAACAAAAAGACAACTACAAAGATAATGGTAATACTTGCACTCGGTGGTGTCTCTGCATAGTAGGAGATATAAAGTCCCGCCACCATACCTAGAAAACCAATAACGCTGGCAAGAATCATCACCGAACTAAAGTTCTTCCCTAAACGCAAAGCGATACTAGCTGGTAGGACCATGATGGTCGATACCAAGAGTGCTCCTGCAGCTGGAATCATAAGAGCAATAGCCACACCCGTCACCATGTTAAAGAGGATAGACATAGTACGCACTGGAAGGCCATCTACAAAAGCTGTATCCTCGTCAAACGTTAAGATGTACATGGGTCTCAAAAAGAGGAAGGTCAGAATTAAAACAACCGCTGCAATGACAAAGAGCCCAATTACCTGCTCTTGACTGATGGTCACAATAGAACCAAACAGGTATTGGTCCAAACTCATAGAACTCGAGCTCTTACCCTTACTCATAACAATGAGTGAAACTGCAAGTCCTGTAGACATGAGAATAGCTGTCCCAATCTCCATAAAGCTCTTGTAAACCGTACGGAGATATTCAAGAAAGACCGCGGCAATCAAGACAATGGCAATGGTTGAGATGGTTGGAGAAATCCCCAAAACCAAACCAAAGGCAACCCCTGAAAGCGAAACGTGACTCAGAGTATCACTCATAAGGCTCTGACGACGCAAGATGAGGAAGGTCCCAAGGACTGGCGAAAAGAGACTCATGGCAATAACGGCCAAAAAGGCTCGCTGCATAAAATCATAAGACAATAGATTAAGCATGCTCCACCTCCTGGTCATTTTCATGGACATTGAAACAACGCCATGGGGAATCTTGGTCACGGACAAGGTGGATATTGCGATCTGCGTAATCCTTGACTTCTTCAGGATCGTGAGTAATCATCAAAACAGCCTTGCCATGGTGGTGGGCACTGTGGTGCATGAGCTCATAAAATTCATTCTTGGTACCTGCATCCATCCCTGTTGTCGGCTCATCCAAGATAAAGATATCTGGATCTGAAGCAAACATACGTGCAATGACCGCTCTTTGCTTTTGCCCACCAGAGAGAGAGCCAATCCGTTTATCCCGATGTTCCCACATGCCAACTGAGTTTAAACTAGCCTTGATGTGTTCTTCGTCGTGAGCATTCAAACGACGGAACCAGCCCTTTCTTGGGTAGCGACCTGATTTGACAAATTCATAAACGGTACTTGGAAAGCCTGCATTAAAACTTGCAATCTGTTGAGGAAGATAGGCAATTCTTAGCTTTTTCCCATGAATATTTGTCTTTGAGATGGTTACTTTCCCAATTCGTGGTTGTAAAATACCTAGACTAGCTTTGATAAGAGTAGTCTTTGCCGCTCCATTTTCTCCTGTCAGTGTGACAAATTCCCCACTATCAACACTGTAATTGATATGCTCAAGCACAGGTTCCTTGTCATAATAGAAGGACAAATCCTCTACTGTGATGTATCTCATTACTTGATTTCTCCTACTAAAGCAGTTAAAAACCGCTGGATAATTTTTTGTTCGTTTGGTGTGAACTGAGTGGCAACCTGCTCATAAGTCGAGAGGGTATGTTCATGATGATGGTGGTGTTCCTCAGCAATAGGTCGAGCCAAGTCTGTCAATTGATAGAAGACAACGCGAGCATCCTTAGGATCCTTAGACGTTTCTAACATTCCCTCCTTAACCAGGGATTTGATAGCCTTTGTAACGGCAGCTTGACTGACATTGAGACGACGCGCCAACTCAGAGTTGGTGAGCGACTCCTCTGATAAAAGCATGAGAATATGCTCCTGGGTATTGGTCAAGGCTACATCACTGGTACAATGACCAATGAGAATTTCATGCTGGTTTTCAGCTTTTAGGATAATCTCATTTAAAAATTGATCGATATCTTTTGCCAACTGTCTCATGATTTGCTCCTTTCTCAGAACGGAATTTCTATAAATACAAGGTTTTCATACTCTTCAAAAATCAAATTCAAACCACGTCAGCTTCGTCTTGGCGTACTCAAGTACAGCCTGCGTCTCGCTTCCTAGTTTGCTCTTTGATTTTTATTGAGTATCGCGCCATTCCTTTACTAGTTAAGTATATCACATCCAAGCAAGGAGTCAAGAAAAAAGATGAAAACACCTGAGATGTTTTCATCTTGTAGAATTATTTTTCTTGTTTACGACTAGTCCAGAGGGCTGTCGCTCCAAGAATCATACCCAATAGCATCATGAAAATAGATTGCTCACTACCTGTATTTGGAAGTAATTTTTCTGAAACTACTGTCTTGTTAGCAAACTGATCTGCAACCTTATAATCAACTTTTACAGTAGATGTTTGAGCAGGAGTTGTTCCCTGATTTTTTCCTGATGGAGTTGTTTTTGTTGCTGAATCTTGCTCCGATTTAGCTGGAGTTGTCTTTTGAACTTTTCCTGGCTTAGTTGCATCATTTCCTGAATTAGCCGGAGTTGTTTCCTGATTTTTTCCTGGTTGAGTAGGAGTTTTTGCTGGATCTGTTTCTGAATCTTTTCCTGGTTTAGCTGGATCTTGCTCTTTACCTTGATCTTCTGGCAGTTTAAATGTTTTTGAATCCACAGAAATCGTGCGTGAGTTTGGATTTACCTTTTCATACTGAGTCAAATCAGCTGTTTTAAGGTAATCTTCAAAGGCGGCATCCATTGAAGGACCTTCTTCTCTGGCACCACCAAGCATAGTATAACCGTCACCACCTGCTGCAAGGAAGTCATTGGTTGCTAGGTAGTAAACTTTTTCCAAATCTAGTTTTTCATAAAGACCAGTCGCACCATTCTTAACTTGAATAGCCAAGACACGTTTGCCTGCAGCTAGATTTGTATCGTAGTAGACCTTGGCTCCTGAAATCTGTAAGAATCCGCCACTTGGTTCTAGCAATGGTTGACCATTTTCATCCAAGACAGTTTTTCCTGCCTTATCAACCTGCAAAATAGATCCAAGTGATTTTTCAAACATGTCAAAAACTTGCTGACCAGTTACTTGAATTTGTGAAATTGTGTTCCCAAATGGTAGAACCGCAATGACATTTCCTTTTGTAATTGGCTTATCTTTGGCAATCGTTTCACGCAAGCCACCACCATTGGTCACAGCGATATCCGTCGGATGACTAAAGCCTGTTTGACCGTATTGATAGAGAGAATCTGCGACAACATTTCCAAGGTTAGTTTCACGGACACGGACATTTTCACGGTCACCGTTCAATTCAACTGGACTATTTGAAACAACTTCTATAGCATTTTCAGCGTCATACTTTTGTTTGATGTCCTTGACAAGTTTTTCAATTTTTGGATTAGCTTCCAATTTCTTAGCATCTGCAGCTGCAATGAGTGAAGGATTCCCCAATAATTGGCGAGATTTGTAAGTGATTTTACCAACGTTATGGAGATAGCTTCCTGTCTGGTTGTATGTTACATTGTCACCATAAGTAGTCGATTCTACTGTATGAGAGTGACCATCAATAACAGTGACACGCTTACCTTTCAAAAGAGGATTTTTTGAAAGTGCTTCTGCAAGAGTAGAACCGCGCCATTCTACTGGTGTTGTTGTATCAACTCCCAAGTGAGCGAGAACAACATAGTGTTTGTAGTCTTTGCCTTCTGCCAAGGCTTTAGCTTGAATTTCTTCGATAACCTTGTTAACCTCTGCAATAGGTTCTGTAAAGGTTACGCCTTTAACATTTTTAGGGTGGGTCTTAGTAGCTGTTTCAGGTGTTGTCACACCGATGACGACAAACTCATCACCTGCAACATCCTTGTTCTTATCAACAATTGTTGCTGCTTCAAATAAACGAGCACCATTGACATAAGTGTTTGAGCTGAGCAATGGGAAGTTCAAAATTTCTTTGTATTTTTTAACTTCATCAAGTCCAAAGTCGAACTCATGATTTCCTACAGCCATAGCATCATAGCCCATCTCGTTTAAGATTTTGGCACGTGCTTCACCCTTTGTAGAGTTTGAAATTGGCAGACCTTGGAAGGCATCGCCTGCATCTACTACTAGAGTCGTTTGGTTGCCCTTTTCTCGCTCCTTCTCAATAACCGTTGCGAGTTTGGCATCTCCAATTACTCCTTTTTCTTCTACAATACGACCATGCACGTCATTAGTGTGCAAGATAACAGTATCTGCTTCTTCTTTTTGAGGTGCAGCCTCTTCAACTGGCGTTGCCGGACTTGTAACAACCTCAGGAGTCGCTGTCACTACTGGTGCTTCTGTAGTGCTCACAACTTCTGTAGCTTCTGAAGAACTAGTATTTTCTTCAGCATAGACTTGTCCAGCTAAAAAGGCTGGAGCTAATAGGGCTGTCGATAGCACAGGCAACAAAAAACGTTTATTCATATTGAAATCCCTTTCTCTTCTTTCTTCTACCATTATACGCTATTTAGCATCATTTTAAAACTTTTAACCTTTTTGAAGGTAACCTATCCAACATTTCATAAAAAAAGTCTGAACAAAAAGTTCAAACTCTTTTTCTATATTATTGAAAATCTTGGATATTTCCATCATAGGTTGCCCAATCTTGACTAAAGAAACGATCATTCATTTGGTAATTAGGCGCTGTTGTTGGATTGCTCAAAAAGGGATTTACAACCTTATCAAATGCTAACCAGCCTAACCAACCGATATGAATCGTGTCCTTAACAAAGTAGGGATCTCCACCGTTTTTTGAAAAGTCAGCGATATTGGTAAAGCCTTGACTCTCCAACTGGTAACGAATTTTTTCAATTGCGTGTTGATACATCTCCTCACTCAAGCCTGTATAATTCATCCATTTTTTATTGACAGGTTGAAAGACAAAGAGCACATTCACCTTAGATTTAGCAAATTGATCGAGCACTAACTGCAAATCATTGTACTCACTTGACTGGAGAAAGTTGTAATTTTTTTGATACCCTTCCCACTTTTTTAAATCTTTCTTTAGTTGAGTATTGTAAAAGTGGTTATCCATCCCCAAATCATTATTGGTCGTATTTTCTTCTGCATCCTTACGTGCAATATTTTCCAATTCTTCATACGAAAAATGCTCTGGGAGACTGCTCAAATATTTTTCAATATGATCTTTATACTTTAATCGGCCCCGAATGGAGAACTGACCAAAAAGGGCAGCTTGTCTTTCATTGAACTCAGCAGAGAGATTAACCACCGTTTGATCAAAATCTGACAATTGTTCATTCTTAGCCAGCTTCTCAACAATCCTCTTCATCGGAACTCTTGGATTTTGCTTTAAGAGTCTATTAGCCGCATATTGAGAGGCTGCATCCCCAGATTGATTCTCTAAAAAGGCAGTCAACTGATCATTGTTAAAATAGGTTTGAAAAATAGTTGGGTCATGATCCTCTTTTGTAAACCACTGTGGAGAGATTACAAATACCGCTTGTTTGTTTTCAAGCTCAGATGTGATTTGTTGCAGCCCAAAGTATTGACTAAGAGAAGCTGCTCCTGCCTGCCCCATAAAATAAGGACGATAGGGGCGATTATACTTTTCAGCTAGTACTGCTGGATGCATACTATCAAAACGAATCCATTCACTCGAACCCAAAAAGGGTATAAAACGTATATTAGGATCCGTGAGAGCTCTCACTTTTTGTCTTCTCTCTTTGAAACTTTCTGCACTTATAGAGGCTGCAGAGTATTTTTCCTCCATTAGATTATGACTCTTACTACTAGGGTAGAAAAAAATGAGTAGAAGAACCAATAAACCTGCAATAAGAATGGGCCCGAAGATTAACCACAGGCGTTTAAGCATTCTTTAACTCCGTAATCCCTGCTACGATTTTATTAGCTGTATTCCAGTCGTCACGACCAAATTCTGTAACTGGGACACGAATATCAAAGCGATTTTCGATTTCCACGATCAATTCAACTGTTCCCATACTATCCAAGACACCTGCGTCAAAAAGATCCTCATCCATCATGTCAGATACATCTTCCATAAATAATTCATCAATAATTTCAATAACTTCTGATTTGATATCCATTTTTTAATTCCTTTTATTTTTTAAACCATAAATCATTCAAAAATCCAGAAAAGATTAAGAATGAAACCATCACGACATGGAAGGTTATCACCATGCCAAGCAACTGAGCCCAGCGATTCTCAGGCAAGGGAGGTCGCCCTGCTTTCTTACGTTCTTTATTGAGCGTTTTTTTCTTTCGAACCCAGGCATCATTAATGACTAAGCCCACTCCATGAAAGAGTCCGTAGGCGATGTAAAACCAAGTTATCCCATGCCAGAACCCCATAAGGAGCATGTTCAGGATATAGGCGACACTTGAGGTCACATTTCGATTCTTAAAGAGCTTCTTTCTCGTCATCACCATGACCATGCGCATAAAGACAAAATCACGGAACCAGAAGGATAAACTCATGTGCCAGCGATTCCAAAACTCCTTCAAATCCCTTGATAAAAAGGGTTTGTTGAAGTTGATCGGACTACGAATCCCCATCAGATTTGAAATAGCTAGAGCAAACATAGAGTAACCTGCAAAGTCAAAGAAGAGCTCCAAACCAAATGTGTACATGATGGCCACTACATAATAGTTAAAGACGCCACCTGTTTGTAAAGCTAAATTCTTTAGCGGTGGTAATAAAATCTCGCCTAAAATATGAGCTAGGATAAATTTATACAGAAATCCCCACATGATATATCGAACTGACTCAGCTAGCATATCTAGCAACTCATCGCGCTCTGGTATCGTCTTATAATTTTCATTAAAACGTTTGAAACGATCAATAGGACCACTTGAAAATGTCGGCATAAAGAGAAGAAAACGCAAATACTCCCACATCTTCAAATCCTTAATGACTCCATCTCGAAGTTCGATGATGATTCCTACCGAACGAAATGTCAAATAAGAAATTCCCAAAAATCCAAGCAAAGACTGCGTTCCATTGATAGCAGGCTGCACCTTGACAAAGATGATGGGAAGTAACGACAACAGACTAACGAGATAGAAAATCCATTTGCCGTCTCGGACTTTTCGATACTGCTTGTAAAAAAGAACCAGTACCATTTGCCAAATTAGATAGATTCCTAAGGCAGCTAATTGATTGGTCTTGCCTCCCGTCAACATAGTGACTATAAAGAAGAGACTAACCAATATTTCATACCAGCCAAAACGTTTTTTGAAAAAAAGACCGATAAAGATGGGCAAGGTAGCGGTAATCACGTAGACAAAGTACTGTAGATTTCCATAGGGCTCAATATGAGGAAGCTGTTTGAGAAGCTCCATCATCTATTATTTACCTCATTGATTAAGCCTTTAATGTCAATCTTGCCATTTGGAGTTAGTGGCAATTCCTTTCTGTAAAGGAACTTAGACGGCATCATGTAAGACATCATAATATCTTCCAAGTCTTCCTTGATCGCTTTCGTGATATCGATGTCGCGCTCAAATTGTTCTTTGACACCATCTTTTAAGATAACATAGGCCAAGAGGTTTTGAACCTTGTGGTCTTTGTTGTAACGTGGAACTGCAACAGCAGATTCAACGTACTTGGATTTGTTCAAGTTTTGAGAAACATCCTCTAGCTCAATGCGGTAACCGTTAAACTTGATCTGGAAGTCCATCCGTCCACCATAGAGAAGGAGACCTTCATCTGTCATTGTTCCGACATCTCCCGTATGATAGGCTGGCAGACCTTCAAATTCGAAGAAGGCTTCAGCTGTTTTTTCAGAATTGTTCATGTAGCCTTTTGAAACAGCTGGACCAGATACGATGATCTCCCCTTGCTCTCCGTTTGGCAATTTATTCCCTTCCTCATCAATGATAAAGGTTGGAGAATCTTCTTTGGTGTAGCCAATTGGTAAACGTTTCAGGGTTGCCAACATCTCATCTGTAATAGCGACTGCTGACAAAGCAACTGTTGCTTCCGTTGGACCGTAAGCATTGATAATGCGTGCATTCGGGAAACGCTCGCGCAATTTCTGAGCGGTTTTCACGGTCAACTCTTCCCCATCAAAGTAGAAATGAGTGATCCCTGGCATCTTTTCAGCATTGAAATCTTCAGATAACATGGCCATATCTGCAAAAGATGGTGTCGAAGTCCAAATAGCAATCGGAAGAGAAAAGATAGTTGCAAAGAGTTGTTTGAAGTCTTGAGTAATGGCTGATGGGAGGGCAAAAAGCGTTCCTCCAAGAGCCAAGGTCGGTGCCCAATACATGACAGACAAGTCAAAAGAATAGGGCGGTTGCGCCAACATTTGTGGACGCTCTGGCGTCGCAAATTCCTTGTCCGTAATCATCCAGTTGGTAAAGCTGAGCAAATTATCATGCGAAATTTGCACCCCTTTTGGTTTTCCAGTTGTCCCTGAAGTAAAGATGATGTAGTAGTTATCATCCCCCTTGACCGGATGCGTCATCTCATAGCTATTCCCTTGAGCAAAGGTTTCATGAACCTGAGCTAGATTCATCATTGGTGTAGAGACCTGCTCTAATGGAAAGTCTGAGATGGCAATAATCAAACTTGGCTCTGCCACTTCTAAAATAGCTGAAACTCGCTCCAAGGCCGAATGACTGTCAATTGGAATGTAGGCATGACCTGACTTAGTCAGAGCTACAAAGGTAACTAACATCTCATACTCCTGACCACCAAAAACGACTACAGGAGATTTTTCAGGTAAATCTAGTTGATCGATGGTTGCAGCCAAACTATCCGAATCAGCCTTCAAATCACCATAGGTACGTTCCTCACCAAGAACATTATAGACTGGAAAGCTAGGCTGAGTTTGGGCGAAGTACTCAATCGCTTCAATCATATCTTTTATCGGTTTATTAGACACAGTTCGTTTTCTCCTTAAAGTTAAAATTCATTGTAGATAAAGCCACCCTGACCTTGACCAAGATAACTAAAGAAATAAAGCAAACCCAGTAAAACAATAAAATACAGGACCGTTTGCCCTAAAAAAATATATAATGGTTTCTTTCTATCCATGATCGATTTCTTTTCTGTAAATTTCCGTCAATTTTCCCACAAACAATTACTATTTTTTCTTGTTCCCATTTTACCACTTTAGTCTCTTCATTTTCAACTGTTTACCATTTTTAAAGAGCACATTTTAGCCTATTTTAGTTCTTTCTTCATAATTTCACTGATGTAAACAGATCACTTTAAAACGATAGTAGACACCCCACTCCCCCTTTGAGCATTTTTATGCTAAAATAGTAGCTATGGATAAAATTATTAAAACTATATCAGAAAGCGGGGCTTTTCGTGCTTATGTTCTTGATAGCACTGAAACTGTCCGCACTGCTCAAGAAAAACATCAAACACAAGCTAGCTCAACTGTAGCACTTGGTCGTACCCTTATCGCCAGCCAGATTCTCGCAGCCAATGAAAAAGGAAATACCAAGCTAACGGTTAAAGTTCTTGGAACTAGCTCTCTAGGTGCCATCATCACTGTCGCAGATACCAAGGGGAACGTCAAAGGTTACGTTCAAAACCCTGGAGTTGACATCAAAAAAACTGCAACTGGCGAAGTCCTAGTCGGGCCTTTTGTCGGAAATGGTCAATTTCTCGTTATCACAGACTACGGCACTGGAAATCCTTATAACTCTATGACTCCCCTCATCTCTGGAGAAATCGGTGAAGATCTTGCCTTCTACTTGACAGAAAGCCAGCAAACTCCGTCAGCAGTTGGACTCAATGTCCTTTTGGACGAAGAAGACAAGGTCAAGGTTGCAGGTGGTTTCCTAGTTCAAGTTTTGCCAGGAGCCAAGGAAGAAGAGATTGCTCGCTTTGAAAAACGCATCCAAGAAATGCCAGCTATCTCAACCCTTCTCGAGAGTGAAGACCATATTGAAGCTCTTCTTAAAGCCATCTATGGTGACGAGCCATACAAACGTCTGTCTGAAGAAGAAATTCGTTTCCAATGTGACTGTAGTAAAGAACGTTTTATGAAGGCTCTTTCTAGTCTTCCAAGCTCAGACTTGCAGGAAATGAAGGACGAAGACAACGGGGCAGAAATCACTTGTCAATTCTGCCAAACTACTTATAATTTTGACGAAAACGACCTGGAGGAACTCATCCATGACAAATCTTAATACACCCTTTATGATTGGCAATGTTGAGATTCCCAATCGTACCGTTTTAGCACCCATGGCCGGCGTGACCAACTCCGCCTTCCGTACTATCGCAAAAGAACTTGGAGCTGGACTCGTTGTCATGGAAATGGTCTCTGACAAGGGAATCCAATACAACAACGAAAAAACTCTGCACATGCTTCATATCGATGAAGGAGAGAACCCCGTCTCGATCCAACTTTTTGGTAGTGATGAAGACAGCCTAGCACGCGCAGCAGAATTCATCCAAGAAAACACCAAGACCGATATCGTGGATATCAACATGGGTTGCCCAGTTAATAAAATCGTAAAAAACGAAGCTGGCGCTATGTGGCTCAAGGATCCAGACAAGATCTACTCTATCATTAACAAGGTCCAATCTGTCCTTGATATCCCTCTCACTGTCAAAATGCGTACAGGCTGGTCTGATCCATCTCTAGCTGTGGAAAATGCCCTCGCTGCTGAGGCTGCTGGTGTTTCTGCCCTTGCCATGCATGGCCGTACACGTGAGCAAATGTATACTGGTCACGCTGACCTCGAGATCCTTCACAAGGTTGCACAAGCTCTGACAAAAATTCCATTTATCGCTAACGGTGACATTCGCACTGTCCAAGAAGCCAAACAACGCATCGAAGAAGTCGGTGCTGATGCCGTGATGATTGGACGCGCAGCTATGGGAAATCCTTATCTCTTCAATCAAATCAATCATTACTTTGAAACTGGAGAAATCCTTCCTGATTTAACCTTTGAAGATAAGATGAACATCGCCTATGAGCATTTGAAACGCTTGATTAACCTCAAGGGAGAAAAGGTTGCGGTCCGTGAATTCCGTGGACTCGCTCCTCACTACCTCCGTGGAACATCAGGTGCAGCTAAACTTCGTGGAGCTATCTCACAAGCAAGCACACTGGCTGAGATTGAAGCACTCTTACAGTTAGAGAAAGCATAAACGTATAAAAATTGGCAAATCCCTCAATTTGAGATTTGCCGTTTTTTATATATTTTCATCTTGCAAATCTAGTTGCTTCACTCTAGCAATATAGTATGCCATAATCAAAAACAAATTGAAGCTGACAATCCAGATAGACCATTCATGGAGAAAATGCATAGATACAGCCAAGCTAATGGCCCCCACTACGAAACTACCTACAACAATACCATAGTTCAAGGCTTGACGACGATATTCTTGAATATCTCCTTCTCCTCTAACGATGCGATACAAAGCAGTCAACATTTTTCGGTAATTTCCAGACGTCATAAAAATGACATAGGGATGATCTTCAATCAAACTACCCGTAAATGTTAGCATCATCATGCCTGTTCCAAAAGCAATAAAAGGAACTTCTAATAGAGGAAAACGAGAAAAGAAGGGCAGAACAAGGGTCCCGATAAATAAGGGAAGTAGCATCTTAACCCGCCAATAGGCTGTTTTGCGATATTCTTTCACGTGTAAGGCAAAAAGAAAGCCTAGGGAAAAGAATATAATCGAGCAGAATCGCAACATGGTATTGATGACATGTGAGTCGTGCCAATCTGATATCAGTAGGAGAATGTTCCCTGTCTGTGTCGCCACCAAACTGTGATACTGAATGTGACAGAATACATCCAAAGAACCACCGATAAAGCCAAGAAACACTCCCATGAGTCGTGTGTTTTGAGGTAAAATTAATTGATCCGTCATTGATTCATCACTCGTTTCCCTTTAATGCATTCATTATACCACTTCTCTCGGAGAAACTAAGTGAAAAACTGTCAGTTCAGGGAGACATGATTACATATACTCCTAAGTTAGTATCATCTCTGAAGTTCATTTATGACATCTTATCAACTGGGAATGCTGTAAATAATCATCAACTGAACTATTTTTAAACAAATTATTTCAATACTAAAGTCTATGGCTTAATCAAAGTAACACTTGAGACAGTGCCATCTGCACCTGTTGTAATTTGGATGACTTTTCCACCACCTACTTCAGCATTGTATTTCCCATCATCAAGGGTATAAGAATAGCTTTGAATAGAGTAGTTTTCTTTCTTGCCATCAGCAGATTCTACTGTAAATTGACCACCTGATGAAACAGTGATAGTTTCACCATTAGCACCCTTCCAATTTCCAGCTGCAGCTGAAAAATCTTTGTCCACCATAGTCAAGACACCTTTATAACGTTTGTTATGTTCTGCCTGCTTGTCTTGAAGTTTGCGATCAGTTGCTGGATCATAAGCCGACTGATTCGGTTTTGCTTGTGTTCCTTGTTGATTGGATGGGGCTTGCGAAGGGGTTTGCTTAGCAGAAGATTCTTGGTTTTGTTTTGTTTCTGGTGCTGGTGTTGCTTGCGATTGGTTAGCAGTAGTCGTTGACTGTTCAGAAGATGATGATTTAGCTTTTTCTGATGAAGTTGAACTTGAGGATTTCTGAGTCTTGTTCTCTTTACTTGAAGAACTTGCCTTAGAACTAGAAGATGCTTGTGTTGTCTTGCTAGAACTATCACTTGTGGTATTTTCTTTCTTATTACCACAAGCCCCCAATAGCAATGTTGAAGCGAGTACAGTTGCGGCCATTAATTTGATAGAAGTTTTATTTTTCATTTTATGCTCCTTTGTAACATTTTTGAAATGTTAAGAAATATTTTTGTAACATTATTGTAATATTTGTTTTTAAATCTGTCAACTATTTATCTAAAATTTTTTAGAATTATTTTTGAGTATATTTATTTCCTTTTCCCTCCTATCTTTATTATTCGTTAAAAATTTAAAAAAACAGAAAAATTCTTCTTACTGAAATGCTATCTTTTAAAAGTGTAATCGCTTGTATTTTTATTCTTGAAGGGATATAATAAAATTGAAATAGGATATTGGAGGTGTAGGCCTATGTCAAGCAAATATTACAAATATCTTCCTTGGATGATTATTGGTGCTTTCTCTTCTTATGGGGTTGCTACTCATTACGCTCAAACAACATTTGATTTGTTCTACTTAACCACTATTTTCATGATTGTTTATGTGGCTCTAATGTACTTACACGAACATTATTTAAAATATAAATACAAAGATTTATTCATTCGTTTTATGAGTAATCCTAAAAAAGATAAACATCCTTAAACAAAAAATAACAACAAAAAGAGGCCGGGAAGAATCCCGACCTCGATTTTTTATGAATCATAAACCTTTGACACGATAGCTGACTTGGCTTGTGACGCAAACTTTATTTTCTCTATTCTCAAACTTGAACCCAGCCATCGTTTGTTAAAACTTCTCAGGACTGAGACTAGGAAACCGAGACTTGATCTATCGATTTCTATCCCAAAGCTTTTTATTTCAATCGATAGGTTTTTCTTGGCTTCTTTTTAGGCACTCGTTTGAGCCCAACTTCTTCTACATACTCACCGTATTTTACGAGAAAGTTATTGCTGACGATTGGTCGTCCTGGGTTGATGAGATTGACCAATTCGGTTCCTTCATAAACAGTGAACTCCTCCTCCAGCAGATAGAGAAAGGTCGGATTCCAGTCAAGACGCCCTTGGATTCGTTTAATAGACTCTTGGATAATGGCATAATGGTCAAAGGCAAAGGCCTGCTCCTCCAACTCTAGTCCCTCTAGGAAGCACTTGCCCGTCTGAAAATCAACATCGACAAAAACCACATCCTTGGCATCATCTCCAGCTTGAACGAGATCAAGTGCGCGGCTAGGTAGATACACCAAGTGGGCGATAGTAACCGTCCAGCCCCTCGGATCACGACCTGGAGTAGACACTGTCATCAACTGTTCGATTTTTTCCAAAGGAAGGTCGAGGTCAACCTCCTCTCTCACTTCACGCTGGCAAGCATGCCTTGCATCTTCGCTCTTATCCATAAAACCACCGACCAGAGCCAAGCAGTTTTGATAAGGATGAGCCTTGCGACGGATCAGCAAGAGTTTGATTTTCCCTTCCACAAAGCAATAAGCTACCATATCCACCGTCACGCTCGGTTTTTCATACTGAGGAAGATCCTGTTTGCAGTACCAGTCTAAAAATTCCTTCTCAGTCGCATGAATCTCAAAATATTCTCTTTCTGTCATTCCATCCGGGATTATCCTTTCAGTCATCTTATCCCTCCTTGACAGCTTTTGTCCATTGGTACCAACCGACTAAACTATTGATTGTGTAAACCCAGTACATACCTTGGATATGGATATTTTCACCCCACCAGAGGTAAATACTAAAGAGATTGGTTGCAATCCAGAAAATCCATTGCTCCCGGTAAAGACGTGTCATCAAGAGCTGACCAACACCATTGGTCGCATCTGTAACACTGTCACGGAAAGGACGAGCGCTATGGATACTTTGGTAGGCAAAGCCCATACCAATCCAGATGATGGCTGTCAAAGCCAAATATTTGAGCCAATCAATCATACCAAGTTTCTTAGCTTCAAAGTGAGACTCCTCTGGTTTTCCTTGCTCATTGATACGATTAGACAACCAAGTATAGAGACCAATAGGCTGCATCACAAAGAAATAAACTGTAGTCAATACTTCACCGTAGAAAGTCGCATTCATAGCTAGGACCAAATAAATTGCAGAGTTAATAGCTCCAAAAAGGTAGTTACTAGCTCGACCTTCAGCTACTAAGATAACGCAGACAATCCCTGTCCAAGAGGCCAAGAGACCAATCCAGTCATGACTTTCCGTGTTTTGTGTAAACTCCAGAATAAGAGGGACACTTGATAAAACAATCAAATAGAGCCACTGGAAAAGACTACGTCCTACAAAGAGGTCTTTCCATAGCAAACGCATAACTCCTGCAAAACCAATTTTACGAGCTTCTGCGTGAACATTTTTAAAGTTTGCGATAAATCGAGTAATTTTTTCAGTTATTTTTTTCATTTTCTTCTCCTAATCTGCTTGCTAAATAGCATCGATAGCTACTTTTGCTGCTTCATAATTTCCTAGATAGTCATCAGCTAGATAAACATGAGGGATATTGGCTAGGTATTGCTCCCTCATCATATCCAAATGCTGAGAAAAACTATGACGGATATGGTCTTCTGCCATGGTCATGTCTCGAAAACCATCATTGACATAAGAGCCGACAGGTTGCACAAAGAGGATTAAATCCCACTTTTCCTTGGCTAAGATGGAAACGAAGAGATTATCAAAGGTTTCTACGGACAAGTCCCCCTGCTCTTCAGTTTCCATGTAGTAATCGTAATAACCCTTGGTTACCAATGAGTTGGTGTCTGCAATGACCAAGCCTCGATTAGCATTACTATCGATTAACTTGGAAGTTTGATCATATTGCCCCAATAGAAGGTAATAATAGTCTTTTGGAGTAAGCTCATCATCTCGGACGTTATTTTTTATCTGATACTCACGAGCATATTCCAGACTGACTGGCGCATCATAGAAGCGAGCTAAATCCTTGGCTAGAGTTGTTTTCCCATTACTAGCACTTCCCATAATCAACACTTTTTTCGTAAACTGACGGCGGAAAGGTTGAGCGATATATTTCCAATATTTGCTTGGATTTTCTCGAATCATGGTAGCCGAAATTCCAAATTTTCTTTCCTGTAGAACAGTCTCAAAACCACGTTTTGACAATTCTTGTTGGTATTCGGACTCTCCTACAAAAAAGATAAGTTCCTCACTAGTCTGGTCATAGGAAATGGCCTGCAACATCTGATCCAACCATTCCTGCCAGCCCATTGGATAGCGTGGAATATTGGTTTCGTCAAGTTTACAAACAGAGGTCAATTCATCATCTCGAAAAGCTTCACGAATATAGCGAAATCTCTTTTGTAGTGTAAGTCCCACCTGTTCACCACGATCTCCCTTATAACCTGAAACTACCACCCATACAGCATCACATTGACGTTTTGCTCTTTGGATTAAATCAATATGCCCTTGATGTAAGGGAGCAAAGGTGCCAAAAACCACCGCTATACTCTTTTTCATATCTGTTCAACCTTTTTATAACTTTTTATATTTTGTATTATAATTCATCTTTCTATCTTTGTCAACACTTTTTTATTATTTTTTATAAAAACATTGCTACATGATAAGATTTTTTTACTTGCTATGCAAAACCTGATCAGTAGCATTCTGCTTTGAAATCCTCAAAACAAATGCACAATCCAAGTAGCTATTTGGGCAACAACTTTTCAAAAAAGAGGTTGAAACAATCTGTTCCAACCTCACATTTTTAAACAATCTCAAATTTTAATTGACCAGCTTTAACACCAATTTTCAGAGTCTTTCCAGCTTCCAATTCACCTTTAAGGAGAAGCTCTGCTAGCTTGTCTTCTACTTCCGTTTGCAAAGTTCTACGAAGTGGACGAGCCCCCATCTCTGGATCATAGCCTTGCTGAGCTAGAAGTTTTAGGGCAGATGCTTGGAGTTTCAAGTCAATTCCTTTTTCTGCCAAGCTTGCAATCAATGGTTTGACCATAATCTTAACTACTTCCTGCATATCTTGACTTGACAAGCTATGGAAGACTACCTTCTCATCAATACGGTTGATAAACTCTGGACGATAAGCCTTTTTCAGCTCCTCAAACATCCGTTTTTCCATATTTTCTTGGTCAAAACGAATATCCTTAGCTCCAAAACCGACTGTCTTATCATCACGAAGAGCTGTCGCACCAAGGTTTGAAGTCATGATGATGATGGTATTGGAGAAGTCAACCTTGCGACCCTTACTGTCTGTCAAGACACCATCATCCAAGACTTGCAAGAGCACGTTAAAGATGTCTGGGTGAGCCTTCTCTACCTCGTCAAAGAGCAAGACTGAGTACGGTTTGTTACGAACCTTCTCGGTCAACTCTCCACCTTCTTCGTAGCCTACATAACCTGGAGGAGCTCCGTTAAGACGGCTGGCTGCGAATTTTTCCATATATTCACTCATGTCAAAGCGGATAAGAGCAGACTCATCATCAAAGAGAACTTCCGCCAAGGCCTTGGCCAACTCAGTCTTACCAACACCTGTTGGTCCTAGGAACATAAAGGAGCCAATTGGACGTTTGTTATTGCGAATACCCGATTGATTTCGGCGAATGGCACGACTGATACTAGATACAGCTTGTTCCTGTCCGATAACACGCTTATGCAGTTCAGCTTCAAGATTGAGATATTTCTTGGCATCTGTTTGGGTCAATTTTTGAACTGGAATACCTGACAAGCGACTCAAGGTGGTCAAAATATCTGATTCTGTCACCAAATCTTTATAGACTGGAACTTCCTGTTCTTTTGCAATGAGTTGAGCAGCTTGCTTCCATTTACCATCCATCAAGGCCTTATCAGCTGGTGTTAAACCTGACTCATCTTGTTTAGCGTGTTTCGATTTATTTTGCACTGTTGCAGCTGCTTCATCCAAAAGATCGATTGCTGAGTCTGGCAAATGACGACTCGTCAAATAACGATGTGCCATTTTGACAGCTGTTTCTACTGCATCGTCTGTAATTTGGACATGGTGGTGTTTCTCGTAAGTTGCTTTCAAGCCCTGCAAAATAGCCATACTATCTGCTAAACTTGGCTCTTCAATCATCACTTTTGCAAAGCGACGAGAAAGGGCTGCATCTTTTTCGATGTGCTTTTGATACTCTTCCTGAGTGGTCGCACCGACAGTTCTCAGAGTTCCACGTGCCAAGGCAGGTTTCAAGATATTGGCCGCATCCAAGGTCGAATCAATCCCACTTCCCGACCCCATAATGGTATGAAGCTCATCGATAAAGAGGATGACCTTTCCATCTTCCTCAATATCTTTGATGATATTGTTCATACGTTCTTCAAAGTCACCACGGAAACGAGTTCCCGCAACCACATTCATCAAATCAAGTTCTAAAACTCGCATCTTAGCCATTTCATCAGGTACATCCCCGTTGGCAATACGTTGAGCAAGACCAAGTGCTAGAGCTGTTTTACCGACACCTGCATCTCCAACTAGGACTGGATTATTTTTTGTCTTACGGCTCAAGATTTGAATCATACGAGAGATTTCTTGGTCGCGCCCGATGACTGGTTCCAATTTACCCGAACGAGCTTGCTCCGTAAGGTCATGCGTATAATCTTCCAAACCTCCACTTGGTGTCTGAGGCATACCCATCATATTAGCCATGGAATTTTGCTTATCCGCTACCGTACGATGACGCTGGCGAAGGGCCTTCAAATCTTCTCTAGTCCAACCAGCACGCGCTTCAAGACTTCGACGAAGTCCAGCAATCTTGACCTGATCCTTCTGATCTTCGTAAGAAAATCCCGCTTTTTCTAAAATGCGAGTAGCTAAGGCATTGCCATCATGTAAGATAGCATAAAGAACATGCTCTGTTCCCAATACCTTGGCATGTACGACAGAAGCAACGTGCTCTGCTTCCAACAACAATACCTTCAACCGGTGTGAAAAAGGCAGCTCCTGATAATGTTCCTTATCGCTATACTTTGTTTCAGTCAGCTCTACAGCAACTTCCTCCAGACGATCAATCTCATAGGGAAATTCGTTTAAAGTCGCCCCAGCCACACTGTAACCATGATTGGCCATAGCAATCAATAGGTGCCATGACTCTAGGTATTCTGCCCCAAAATGACTTGCGACCAGAAAGGCACTTTCTATACATTCTCTCAATGCTTTTGAATATTTCATTTAGTTCTATTTTCCTTTTCTATCTACCTCTTGTAATAACTGACGGAGCATATTGGCACGGATAAGATTGGCATCATCGCCTAAAACTCGGTCTGTCGCCATCGCTAATAATAGATTCATCTCCTGACGAGTCACCAAATCCTGCTCAAACAAGAGTCTTAAAACATCTTCAAAGATAGCTAGGCTAACTTCTTCACCTACCGAATACAGTAGATCTCGAAGCATATCATGATGGTTAGAGAATTCAATTCGACCAATGCGAATATAACCTCCACCTCCTCGCTTACTTTCAACTAAATAACCTCTGCTTTCAGTAAATCGAGTCTTAATCACATAGTTAATTTGACTAGGAACAACCTGGAAAGTATCTGCCAACTGACTCCGTTGCAACTCCACAATACCAGATTGATCTAAAATTGCCTTGATGTAGGCCTCAATATGATCTGATGTATTTTTAAGTCTCATAACAAACCCACCTCTCTTTAAACCTTGACTATCTTTGACTATTATACCGAATTTTTCGATTTTTTAAAAGAAAAAGGGGCTGGTAATGAACAATCCTCACCAACTCCCTGTCTTTCTAATTATTTAATCCCAATTCCGCTAAGATTTGGCGTTTATAAGCAATTTTTTGAACTTCCTTGTCTTCAGCTTCAGACCAATTAAGTTTGACTTCAGAAACAATCTGTCCAGGCCTATTTTTCAAGATATAGATACGGTCACTAAGATTGAGGGCTTCCTCGATACTATGCGTGATGATGAGCGTCGTCAACCCTAGCTGTTTGTGAATCTCCAAATACCAAGCGTGAAGTTCCATCTTAGTCATCTCATCCAAAGCGCTAAAGGCCTCGTCTAGAAGAAAGAGCTTATGCCCGAAAAGGTAGGTACGGAGTAAAGCAACACGCTGGCGCATCCCACCACTGAGTTCATGAGGGTACTTATCCCTTACAGCCGTCAACTGAAAGGTAGCAAGAATTTCATCTGCTTTGGCAATGGCTTCTGCCTTGTCCACCTTTTGAATCAAGAGGGGCAAAATGATATTACCAAGAACGGTCTTGTGTTCCAAAAGTAGATCCTTTTGTAGCATATAGCTCACGCGCCCCTTGGGATTTTCCTCCTCGTCAAGAATGATTCGTCCAGACTGGACTTCTAAAATGCCTGCAATCAGGTTAAAGAGGGTAGTCTTTCCTACACCACTGGGGCCTAGGATAGAGACCACTTCACCTGAAGTCACTTGTAGGTTAATGTCCTCTAAAATCTTTTCATCATCGTAGGCATAGCTTACGTGTTCTAGTCTAATTTCTGTCATTATTTTACAAATTCGTTAGTAAATCCTTTATCAGTCAAATCTTCCTTGAGGATACCATTTTCTTTATCCCATTTGTAGAAGGCATTCCAGCGGTCAGCATCAAACTGTCCCCATTTTTCCTTGTCGCTAGCATACTCTTTTGATAAGTATTTCTGAGATTCGATGACAAAGTCACGTTTATCCTTTAACTCAGGTGCATTCTTGATCAAGATATCAGCCGCTTCTTCTGGGTGATCCATAGCGTATTGGTAACCTTTTTTAATAGCTTGGATGACTTTACGAGCTTCTTCTTTGTTGTCTTTCAGATAGTCATTGTTAGCGATGATAACTGGTGAGTAGTAGTCAAACTCTTTGACGTAGTCTTTCAAATACATAAAGTTGGCATCCACACCTTGCGATTTGGCAAGGATTCCATCCCAACCATAATAAATCCAAGCAGAGTCAAAAACGCCATTGGCAATCGGTGTGATCGAGTTCGAGTCGTTGTTTGGTACTTTTTCAACCTTCTCGAAGTCTCCACCTTGAGATTCTACCAAGGTTTTCAGCATAGCAAGCTCAGTTGGGTCATTCCAAGTTCCGTATTTCTTACCAACCAGGTCTTTTGGACTAGTTACATTATCAGATTTACGAGAGATGATCCCTGATGTATTGTGCTCAACGATCGCTGCAACGGCAGTAATTCCTGCCCCTTTTTCCAATTTCTTAGCCATGTAGTCTTGGAAATAAATAGCAAACGGTGCCTTACCATTGATCACCAAGTCAGATGAACTTTCTTCTGGTGGCAATTTCAAATCAACATCCACTCCAGCTTCTTTGAAATAACCTTTTTCTTTGGCTACATAAAGCCCTGTATGGTTGGTATTGGGTGTCCAGTCTAGGATAAAGTCAATTTTTTTGAGTTCTGCTTCTTTGTTATCCTTAGAAGCTGTTCCTTGGCCACAAGCCACAAGCACGACAGCTAGAAAAGCTGTTACAATCGTTAAAAACACTTTCCATGTTTTCTTCATTTTTATTTCCTCTTTTCTTTTTCCAAAACGATCTATTTTAAGCACGTTTCCATTTAATCACATATTTTTCACTGATATCGACTAGCTTCATCCCCAGAAGACTGATCAGCGATACCAGAATAATAATCGCAAACATGGTATCATACTGAAACAGTTTTTTGGACTGAATCATGTAGACACCTAGTCCTTCAAAGCCTCCCAACCACTCAGATACAACTGTTGTGATGAAAGCATAGGAGACACTGACCCTCAGACCTGCATAAAAGTAGGGCAGGCTGACAGGGATTTTAAAATGCCACAGGATTTGCCAAGGATTGGCTCGCATCAGACTAAACAAGGTCAGCATGTCCTTGTCGCAATGCCTAAAACCATCTAAAATACTAACGATGATAGGAAAAGTAGTCGTCAAGATAATCAAGACAATCTTGGGCATGATTCCATAACCCAACCATAAAACTAGGATAGGGGCTATGGCAATGGTCGGTATAGTCTGGACAACCACCATCATGGGGTAAATCAGGTCATTGAGCCATCCCAAACTATCCATAAGGACGGCCATAATACAGGCTATCAAAACACCCAAGACCAAACCTAGCAAAGCTACTCTCAAGGTTGCCCAGCTATGGTACCAGAGAAATTCTCTGTCTCGAACAAAAGACTGGAGAATCTCAAGTGGTGTCGGCAGGATAAACTTTGGTAAGAGTTTTAAGAATCCCGCCACCTGCCAAACGGATAAGACACCCAAAAATCCTAGCAGACTAATATGTCGTCTCATTATACTTTTCAAGTTTCTCATCGATGCTTAAAATCTCTCCTATATTTATTTTCACATTGGCAAAAACATTGTCCGCTCCTTGCCCCGCCACTTCTAGCGCTTCTTTGAGAATGCGCATAAGCTCATCAAACTCCCCCTCCAAGACCGTTTCAAATGGTGTCACCACCATGGTCACTTCTTGAGCTTGCAGATAAGCAATGACCTTATCAATTACAGCTATGCGGTCAATCCCCTGTGACAGGGGCAGGACTTGTAAAGCAATGCTTGCTTTCATTAAAACCTCCTTCTAAATTACAGTTTTTCTTTGTAAAAAAAGAAAAACCTCTTTCATATATGAAAAAGGTGCAAAATTAGGCCAAGTATCGTTCCCTACGCTGGCATTACCCAGATCAGGTGCGGTCGAAGTTTAACACTTCCTCTCAGACTGTACACAGACTCCCATATATTATATGGACATATGATAACGAAAAATAAATAAGATGTCAAGGAAACTGCTTACAGAAAAAGAGACGGCAAACCTTCTCTTTCTCTAATTATAAAGATGAACTAGCTCTTTCAATTAAAGCATAGGGGCGAATAACTGAGCTACTTCTTTGATTAATGTTTGATACCAAGTAGGCTTGATTGTTCCAGGAAAAATTTCTTGCGATACTTCAAAAATCTCTTCAAAGTCCTTACGAATATCTGCAATCGATGGTGTTTCGTACAATAAAACTGCATTTTCATAGTGGTGAACCAAGCTGCGATAATCAAGGTTTATGGTTCCAACAACCGCAAATCGATCATCAACAATCATTTGCTTACTATGGATAAAACCAGGAGTATACTCATAGATACGTACACCAGCAGACAAAAGATCAGGGTAAGACCCTCGAGTTACTAACTGGATGAGCTTTTTATCTGGGATAAATGGAGTTATAATTCTCACATCTACACCTCGCATGGCTGCATTTTTTATATCCTCTGTCAAATCATAATCAATAATGAGATAAGGCGTGGTGATATAGACAAAATCTTCCGCTTGATTAATCAGATTTTGGTAGACGATTTTCCCCACCTTCATTTTATAGATAGGCTTAGGGCCACTTCCATACGGGATACAAAGACCGCTACCAAATCGTGTCTGATTTTCCAAATGATACTGATCAAAGTCACTGATTTCCCCACGGTTGATGTACCAGTTCATGAGAAATAGTCTGGTAAATGCTTGAGTCGCCGGACCATCAATCCGAATTCCACTATCTTTCCAGTGTCCAAAACGTTCAATCTGATTGATATATTCGTCTGCAAGATTAATCCCGCCAGTATAGGCAATCTGCCCATCAATGACCAAAATCTTACGGTGGTCACGGTTGTTATAGGCCACTGTCATACGAGGAATCACCTTATTAAACTTATGAGCATCAATCCCTTTAGAACGCAAATGAACAGTATAATCCCCAGGCAAGGTCACCATACAACCAATATCATCGTAGAGCATCTTGACCTCGACTCCCTGAGCAGCTTTTTCTTCAAGAATTTCAAGCATACTATCCCACATCAAACCTTCGTCGACAATGTAGTATTCTAGAAAAATAAATTTTTCAGCCCTCTTCAGATCCTCCAGCATCTGTTGCCACATTTCTTCTCCATTAGCAAAGAATTGTGAGTCTGTATGGTCATAAACCTCTGCATTACTATCCATATGTAACAAGGCATTGATAATACCGTAGGCAGATTTATCAGTTTCTTGTAGGATCTGATGAAGACTATGCTCTCGCTTTTCATGAGATGCAATAGAACGAAGTTCCTGCAGTTGTTTGAATTCCTTTTTTGATAACCGACGCTCACCAAACATGATATAAAGTAAGGGACCAAAAACAGGGACAAAAGTGACAATCAACCAAGTCACCTTGCTCTCAGGAGACATGGAACGATTAACAATGGCTAAAACAGTTGCTACGCTGATCAAAAATACAAGAGTCACCCAAATAATTGGAGCAATCTGGCTCATGTAAAGAATGACTGCAAAAACTACAAATAATTCTATCAGAATTATTGCAATGCTAAAACCATACTTGGACATCAATAGTCGCAATTTTCTAGTTCCCATAACTCCCCCTCAATTTCTAAGTCTACTCCCTAATTTAACGTCTGAAAACGCTTGTTACCTTCTAGTATACTTAGTTTAGAAGAACTTAGCAAGTCTTTTCTGTTTAGGCCGATAGTTCTCCAACTGAGGTGAACAATAAAAAGCAGGCCACATACATGCCTGCTCTTATATTACAATTTTAATGCCAACATATTGACCGTCATACCAGCTGCAGTTCCCATCAGGTAAACTACATCGCCTTCTTTGGCCAAGCTATGGTCTAAAGAATAAGCTAAACCAAATGGCACAGAGACTGAAACCATATTTCCATAATCACTAACAAGGTTAAGGTACTTGTCTTCATCTACACCCAGTTTTCCCATGACCAAAGGAAGAGCGCGACTAGCTTGGTGGGGAATAATATAGTCTACAGCATCTTTAGAAATCCCAGATTTCTCTTGGAATTCTTGGAACATTTCTGGAATGACACGAGCAGAAAGCAAGAGAATTTTCTTGCCTTTCATATCAAACATAAAATTTGTCTTGGTCTCTTCAGAATACTCTTTTGGCTGATAAGAAGTCAAGCCTCCTCGAATCTCTGTATCGTGAGCCCCCTCTGACCAAGTACGTTGAAGGCTTGCTATCACTCCTTTGTCCTGACTACTTTTTTGGAAAATAAAGGCTGCTGCCCCATCACTAAAGAGTTCAAAACTTTCTTTTTGCTTTGGATTAAGACCCAAGCTACCAACTTCACTAGATACAATCAAAACACGACAGTATTCCCCAGCTTCAATCAAATGTGACATGGTTGATAAAGCAGAGATAAAACTTGTACAAGTCGTATTGATATCCATAGCTGGAATAGAGAGTCCTTTTGCCACGCGCTCATGAATCAAAGCAGCTGTACACGGAATAGGTTGAACACCAACCGCACTAGCTGATACAAGGCAATCAATATCTTTAATATTCAAATTTGCATTTTCAAGTGCACGTTGGATAGCCGCTTCTGCCAAATCTAGCTGTGTTTCTTCATTTTCTACGACACGGTAACGGGTTTGGTCTTTAAATTGCACTGTATTTTTTGGAAGGTAAACTCCATAGCCTGCAATTTCTACATGTCTTTTCACTTCTGTCATAATCTTTTATCCTTTCATAAACGTTGGATACGTTTGAGTTTACGACTTGTATCCCAGTGATAATCTGAAAATTGTATTTCAGGTGCTTTAAACTCTTTCTGTTGAGCTAAGAGTCTGAATTGCTCTGTGATTGCTGTTTCTACTTGCTCGTCCCTTCGACTCAGACAAACTTCCACTAGCTTCTCAGAATGTTGTTTAACTTGGTAATCTCCGACATTCTCCACAAAGAGAATGCAACGTCTGATAAAGTCAGGATAAATCGTGACCTGACCTCCATCTTGTCCATCAAAATAGAAGATGTCGTCAGAACGCCCCTCAACCTTGTCAATCCTTGTATAATGAGATCCACAAGGACAAGGTTCAGGATTTTCAACCAAGATATCGTTGAGCTGATAGCGATAAACAGGTTGACTGCTCCGCTTAAAATCCGTAATCACTGGATAAAAACGTCGGTCATCCAAGTAGTGTTTTTCCACAAAAATGATGTCTTCGTTGAGATGAAGATTCCCAGCCGAGCACGTACAAGCTAAGAAACCTTCCGTTGCTTGATAAACCTGATCAATAATCGGTAATGCAAAAGCGTTCGAAATTCGCTCTTTGTCACTATCTTCCAAGATTTCAGCCACCGAAACGATTTTTTGTGGGTGAATGACTAACTCCCCAGCTTTTAGACGCTTGCTCAATTCAATCAACATAGAAGCAGGCGCCACCACAATGGTCGGTTGATAATTGTTGAGACGCTCGGTATGCTCATCTGTATTCTTGAAAATATCAAAGTACTCTAAACGAATAAGCGCCGTATTGATGGTCTGATACAATTCATTATCCGCTCTGAGGAAAAAGGCTATGCGGTGCCCAAAAAGGTGACCTTTGGATAACATCTTTGCCAAGATAGCCGCTGCCCACATACTTCTCTCTTTTTCAGTTGTGATAAAGAGTCCCCGGTGTCCAGATGTTCCAGAAGACAGCCCAACAGCTATTTCTCCTTTGAGTTCTGTAAAATTACGGGTCTTCTCACTTTCGATAGCCAATGCCAAGGCCTCGTCTCGATCCACACCTTGAGTATTAAGCTCATTGAAATGCGTCATCATAAATGCTTTATCCATATGGTCAAAGTCGTTAGGTACACCATTTTTAAAATAAGGCGACTCACGTTTGAGAAAGTCCATATAGGCAGCCAACTGCTTTTTCTGATAGTTTTCTAAGGCTTTTCGAGATTTAAAATTATGTAGCCAACGAGTTTGGAAAAAAGTTTTAAGAAAGGTTATTTTTTTCATATAAAATCCGCTCAATCCTTTCTACAGGGTCATGGCTAACTAGCACTTCTATTCCATCCTTTAAAACTTCTTCCAAGAGCTCTGTTCCTTTGATATAGTCAGCCTTACTATCTTGCACCAAGGAAGGAATCAGATGCATCTGTTTAGTGTAAGGCAAAAGGTCAATTCCCCAACAAAGGTCTGCTGCGATAAAGAGATGATAGTCTGGAATAAAGAGGCAAGCTTGTCCCTTGGCATGCCCATCAATAGAAGAGACAAGGATACTTCCGTCTCCAAACAAATCATAGGTAGGACGGTAATTAAAGTTGGAGTTTTGCTGATCTGCCTTGATGACTGTCAGTCTTTCCTCGAAGTCACTCGGCAAAAATTCTTTAAAAATTAAATCTTTTAGTTTTGGTTTCTTGTAAACATCATAGACTTCCTGGGTCAGGATAAAGTTTGCATTCGGAAAGAAGCTAGCTCCTCCCAAATGATCTGGATGTAGATGAGACAACAAGACATAGTTGATTTCTTCTGGCTTGATTCCTTGAGCCTTCAGCAAATGCGAAATCTGATCCTGCTCTATCATTTGAACGGGCGTCCCCAAGCGATATAAAGCATATCTTAGTTTTGTCTTAATATCGTAGTGATAGCCAGTATCATATAGCAGATAACCTTTATCCCTGTGCTTAATCAAAAAGACACCTGCAGGGAAAGTCATCTTTCTATTCTTAACACCTTTAAAGAGCAAACCGGCATAACTCGTACAATATCCCGCTGGGAAATACTCAATGCTTTCGATAATCTTGGACATATTGTTCAATCCCTTCTGAAATACTAATTTTCGGACGATACCCCAATTCCCTCTCAGCCTTGCTAATATCTAGAGTTTGACTATAACGAAGTAGATAATAGGTATATCGTATTAAAGGCGGTTCCCCTTTCAGATTCAAGGACTTGTAAAGAAACTCTAAACTACTTGCAATTCCTGCTAATAGAGATGCTGGAATTTTTCTATATTTGATTGGGAAACCCAAACCTGTCAAACTTTCCTCTAACAAATCTCTAAAAGCCCTCGGTTCACCATTAGTAATGTTATAGACCTCACCTTTTGCTTCTGAGACTTCTAAGGCTAAACGAATTGCGAGAGCAACATTTTCCACACAAGTCATGTCCATGAGCTGACGCCCATCTCCAATTAAAGGAATACCAATTTTTTGACTAAGATTGATCACCCGTGGCAAGATGCTGGTATCTCCAATCCCAAACAGTCCCCGAGGCCTCAAGATAATACTAGGAACATCTGGATAATCCTTAAAGAGTCTCTCCGAAGCCAATTTACTACGTATATAGTTATTGAGATTATTTTCCTTTGGTGCATCACTTTCTTTGATTTCCAACTGATCCTTAGGAGCAGCGTAGATGCTTGGTGAGGATACATAGACTAAACGTTGAATATCTGTTTGGCGACATGCCTCGAGAACATATTTGGTTCCTAAAACATTAGCCTGATAAAAATCTTCCCATGGCCCCCAAATAGTTGAAAGAGCCCCGGCATGAACAACCATGTCTATCCCTTGACATGCCTCTAGCACATCATCAGCTTTGGTCAAATCACCCTGAAAAAAACTGACAGAAGAGTCTTCCAAGGATTGCCCTACCTGACTATTTCTACCAAAAGCTCGCACTTGGTAACCATGCTCAACTAGTTCTTCTACAACATATTTACCCAAGAAACCAGTGGCTCCTGTAACTAATACTTTTTTCATCATTCTTTCTCCTTATCTGCTAACAGACGGTGGATTTCGCTTTCCAAAATTTCTGTTGGATGATAGGATTGTGCAGCCTGGCGTAAAATTTCTAATTCTGACCAATCTTCTTTAGCAATTAATTTTTCAAATGCCTGCCCAATCTCCTGGCTATTATCTCTTTTAGCTGTGAAAGCAACACCCGCTTCCACACCACGAACAGCATAATCATATTGGTCGTAGTCATGAGGCAAAATCAAAGCCGGTTTACCATAAATGATACACTGATAAAAAATTCCCGCTCCACCATGATGAATCACATAATCCATCTGAGGAATGTATTCTTTGTAAGGAAGATAAGAAACAAGGGACAGATTCTCCATCAGATTCTCACACTGAAAAGGTTCTCCACCAACTCCACGAGTCACAAAAAAGTGAAAATTAGGATGCGCTTTTACTAGTTGCTTCGCTTGAAAGATTAGATTATCTTTGGCCCATGCCAGTTGTGTCCCACAAGTAACCAAAACCTTTTTTCGATTAGGGAAAACCGACAAATCTAAAGGATAATCCTCTCCTGCCTCAACCGAAGCACCAGAAGGACCAACCCACTTGTAGTGTTTTGGGAATCCCTTTTTTAACTCTACTTCTTTCATCCCTATACCAAGGATTGAATATGGAGAATAAATAGTCTCTTGGTCCAGCTGATTATAGAGTCTAAAATTATATCTCTTTAAACGATCACGAAACGAAAAAGATACAATCCGTTTTACTAACCGAGTTCCCTTTCTACCTAAAAATTGTACTGCAGACTCCCAGACATTCTTGGGACTCCCCATCCCACCAATTAAACAGGGCGGGCCATCAGTAGTCTCTAAAACAAATTGTGTAGCCATGGTAGTAATCCAAGGAATTCCAAGCTGATCTGCCACGAGCCCACCTGACAAAGTTATAAAATCAGCAATAACAATATCTGGGCGATTCTTTTGCCACTCTTTCATTAATTGATCAGAAACTAAATTAATTAAATCAATACTAGCAGAAAGTTGATGATAGGCTGATAAAATCCCTAATTGTTCAGAGTTATTTGCTGCCTTTTCAAATTCCTCAATATGATCTTCTAGTATGGTAACTACATTAAAACCTGCAGCCTCAGCAACAGTTTTCTTCTGAGGGCCTGTAAATAGACGAATCTCATACTGAGGATTGTCTAATAGAGGTAGTAATAAATTCATAGTTGGATACAAATGACCACTTAAAGGGACAACTACAACATCAATTTTGATTTTCTTCATAGTTCTAGCATATCAAATTTTCAAAAAAAGAACTATCACGAGGATAGTTCTTCTTAAATATTATTGGCTTTAAATCATAGGAATAGTATTTGATTTCCTCATACATTATTTGAATAATCGGGAGGAATTCAGTAATGTAAGGATCTTAAATTTACTATCCCACAAGGGCTCTGAAGTAGCTTTCGTTAGAACAATTCCTTATAGAAAGCAATGGTTTCCTCCAAAGTTGGCATAAATGGATTACCTGGTGCACAAGCATCAATCAAGGCATTCTTAGAAAGGTATTCAAAGTCAAAGTCTTTTTCTTCAATACCTAGTTCTGTCAATTTCTTAGGAATACCGACAGTTTCAGATAGTTTTTCAATTTCAGAAATAGCATAAGCAGCACATTCTTCATCTGATTTTCCTTCAATTTTCATTCCCAAGGCTTTCGCAACATTACGGAAGGCTACAGGTACACGTTTGGCATTTTCACGCTCAACGACTGGCAAAAGCATAGCACAGCACACGCCATGAGGCAAGTTATAGACAGCCCCCAATTGGTGAGCCATTGAGTGAACATAGCCGAGTCCAGCATTGTTAAAACTCATTCCGCCAAGGAAGATAGCATTAACCATACCTTCTCGAGCTTCGATGTCGTGTCCATTTTCTACCGCACGTGGAAGATATTCTTTGATTAGCTCGATAGCTCCGATAGAGAGTTTCTTAGTCACATCATAAGCACCTGGTGTTACCAAAGCTTCAACAGCGTGAGTAAGAGCATCCATACCAGTAGCCGCAGTCAAAGCTTGAGGTTTTGAAACCATCAATTCAGGGTCATTAACAGAGATAAGGGCAAGACTGTTTTTATCCACCATTACCATTTTAACCTTACGTTCTTCATCAGTGATCACGTAGTTAATGGTAATTTCTGCTGATGTACCTGCAGTAGTATTGATAGCGACAACTGGAAGACCTTTTTGAGCAGACTTATGCAAACCTTCATAATCCTGTGGTTTACCACCATTAGTCGCGATTACAGAAATACAGCTAGCTGCATCCTGTGGAGAGCCACCACCGACCGAGATGATAAAGTCACAGTTGTACTCTTTCAAAGCAGCAACCCCATCCATAACATTTTTACAAGTAGGGTTGGGTTCAACATCACTAAAGATAACGTAAGCAATCCCTTCATCATCTAAAGGTTTTAAAATTTTTGGCAAGATATCACTTGATTCGATAAACTTATCTGTCACCAAAAGAGCCTTACTATAACCCAATTCCTTAACATAAGGCCCAACTTCATTTACCACACCTTTACCAATAAGGTTAACTGCTGGAACGTAAAATGTTGCCATATTTTATCCTCCTTGCGCTTTTTACGCTATATATTTAGGTTAATTATATAATATATTTTCTACATTTTCAAATATTTGTGATTTTTTTAACAAATAGGAGATTGAAAAAATATTTTAATAAAATTTCATAAGGAAAAGATAACCAGACAAATTTGAGATGGATTATTTTATTGAAAAAAGGCTCTATAATATTTGTAGTGGGTGAATCCCCTATGGATATTATGGGCCTATTTTTGTGTAGAAAAAAAGTCCCATAAGATCTATAATGAAAAGCGACCAAACCATCATTAGAAAGAATCATATGGAACAATTACATTTTATCACAAAACTACTCGATATTAAAGACAAGAACATCATAATCTTGGATTATCTTGATGCTGGAACGCATAAAGAAGTCATCGCTAAGCTAGATTA
>NZ_KV804198.1:0-2666 GCF_001811305.1 Streptococcus sp. HMSC056C01 | reverse complement strand
GTATTTTAACATTAAACTTTGTAGATGTCAACTTAAAATCCACCAATTAATAATTGCATGTCAATATTTGTATTGTGAAACTAGTTTCAGAAATATATAGTCTTAAAGTATGTCCACTGCCAATGGTTTTTTCAATATTTAAGAGGAGATTTATAATGGTTCATTTCTATAAATTTATAAACGAGTTATATATTTTGTTTAACCAATTATTAACTATTTTTATCAATAATCTCTTCATTAATTTGTACTTTTTAATTTTGATTTATTTTTCGTGCATATTTTATATGAATTTAATTCTAATACATTTTAAATAAAAAATACGCAATTTTAATTAGCACTGACCCCCGTAAATGAGAATTAAATAAAAACACCTCCAAGTTGGATTTGGTACAATATAATCAAATGCTCATGGAGGTGGCTTTTTATGGTTAAAAAACGTGTGGAGACGGTGGTATTATTGTCAAGAAAATAGAATAACAAGCTATAAAACTGTCGAAATAGGTGGCTTTTAGGATTTTAACAGAAATCAGTTCTATAATAAATTAAAAATCGTGTTGGTAGAAAAATCGTCTACTTCTACCAACACGATTTTACAAAGAGCCATTACTTACATCTCTTTTTCTCCTGTAAAACTATTGTATCTTGATGCTTTAAGGAGTTTCCATCATTCAATCTGTTAACCGTTATTTTTTGGATCTAAACGTAATAACATCGCATTAATGGCGACGATGACTGTTGACACAGACATTAGGATTGCTCCTAATGCAGGGCTTAATGTGATACCAATAGGAGCCAAAATTCCTGCAGCTAGAGGGATAGCTATAAAGTTATAACCAGCTCCCCAAAATAGGTTTTGTTTCATTTTACGAGTTGTTTTGTGTGCTAAATCAATGAATGAACCAATATCTCCTGGATCGGATTGAGTCAATATGACATCAGCTGAATCCAACGCAACTTGAGTTCCAGCACCTATAGCTATACCAACATCTGCTAAGGCAAGAGAAGGAGCATCATTTACACCATCACCTACCATGATAACTTTCTTTCCTTCATCTTTAAGTGTTTTAACTAACTCATATTTATCTTGTGGAGATTGATTTGATCTATATTCAATCCCTAAATCTGCTGCCGCGCCTTGAGCCGCTTTTTCATTATCACCTGTTGCCATAATTGGTCGAATATTGTTCTTTTTAAGAGCTTTAATTAACTCTTTACTCGTTGGTTTTAATTCGTCCCCTAAAGCTACAGCACCAATGGCATCATCGTTTTCTACTAAGACACTAAGAGTTGCTCCTTTTGGAGTATCCATATCAAGATTACGTCCATAGGCTTTTTGACTGATTAATTGGTAACGGTGCCCACCTGCTTTACCCTCTACTCCAGAACCGGAAATCACATCAATCGAATCAAAAGATGCTGGACGTATATTTTGCTGCTCGGCGAAACTTACAATTGATTGAGCAATTGGGTGGCTAGATCCTCCTTCAATACCTGCCAATAAGGCAATGATTTCCTCTTTTGTATATTTGTCATTAAGAAGTTTTACATCTAATACTTTAAATTCACCAGTTGTTAAAGTACCCGTTTTATCTAAAATCATCACATCTGCATCTTGAGCTATTTCTAAGGCTTGGCGGTCTTTTACTAGTAAGCCACGGCTAGCTCCTAAGCTTGTGCTACGGGCGGTTACCAATGGAATAGCCAGACCCAATGCGTGCGGACAAGCAATAACTAATGTAGTAATAGTAAATATAACTGCCGTTGGGATATCTCCAATAATCATCCACACTACAAAAGCAATTAGCGCGACAATAACAGCAATATAGAAGAGCCACCCTGCAACCTTTTGCGCAATATTTTCTGCCCTGGAAGGCTGACTTTGAGCTTGGCTGATTAAATTCTGTACTTGAGAGATAAAGGATTGATCACCTGTCTCAAGCACTTTAATATAAAGAACCCCTTCTCCATTTGTTGAGCCCCCGATTACTTCATCACCAGGGCCTTTTTTTACTGCTTTTGACTCCCCAGTTAGAAGAGCTTCATTTAAACGTGATTCGCCACGCTCGATAATCCCGTCTGCTGGCACATTTTCTCCGGCTTGAACACGAATTAAATCACCTACCTGTAAGTCAGCAACTGGTCGTGTTTCAATTGAATCGTCTTCTAATACAACGTGAGCATCTTTCGGCACTAACTTAGCCAATGCTGCTTGCGCGTCTCCTGCTTCTCCAATAGCTTTCATCTCAATCCAGTGACCTAATAGCATGATTAATAGTAATGAAGCAAATTCAAAGAAAAAGTCCATCAAGTGTTCACCCGTTACGTAGGTAATGATCACAGCATAAATACTATATAAATATGAAACACTTATACCTAAAGAAACGAGTGCCATCATTCCAGGTTTTTTTGTTTAAATTCGTCAACTGCACCTTGATAGAATGGACGTCCCCCATAAATAATTAATATAGTAGATAAAATAGCTACTACAATATCAGAATATGGAAAAGTAAACTGGAATGGTAGTTTAAATCCATGCAAAGGGGAAAAGAACATAATAATGATTCCTAGTGGCAATGACTTTAAGAAAAGTTCCTTAAAGCTTCCGTGATGATGGTGGGCATGTCCACTGTGCCCGCTGTGATTATGCTCACTGTGCCCGCTGTGAT
>NZ_KV804197.1:0-94871 GCF_001811305.1 Streptococcus sp. HMSC056C01 | reverse complement strand
TTGAAGCTGACGTACTTGCTGATGTGCTTGCTGAAGCTGAGGCTGACTGCGAAGTTGATAGACTAGTATCATCTTCTCTTTCAACAATTACGTTGAAGTAATTAGTAAAAGTCTGATCATCATCTTTACGAGTAAAAGGACTAAAAGTAAAGGAAGTATCACCAGTAGATTTAAGTGGAACAGTCCAAGATGAAGTTAATCCATACCCCTTATTGGCATTAAAACCATTCAATTGGGCGCCATCTCCCCAACTATAACCATTATTGCCTTCATTCGTAATTGTAGAAGAGTTAAATTTTCTAATTACTTTTCCGTTTGAATCTGTAATGGAGTTTTCTACACTCGAAGGAGTTCCAAAACCATTGCCTAAAGTAAACATAGAACCCTTAGAAGTTCTAGTATTGTAGATAGTATAGTTATTATTTAATGATGGTTTCTCAAGAGTTGATGTTGCCGGATTATCATAAGTAACAGTATAAACAAAGGTCATGTTAGAACCGTTATTTGTCACAGTCAACTTATAATAAATTGGAATATTATAGTTTGGATCTTTCCCCTCACCAATGTACACTTTTGATTGGCCTACTGCAATGTCTAAGCTTGCACTTATAGCAGGACTACCATTAACAGTTGTGTTGCCCGAAAAACCTGCAGTAGTCAAGGCTGACATTAACTCATCAACTGCACTTCCGAGTTGTTCCCGTTGTTGAGCATATTGTTCCAAAGTTGCATTTGATTTCAGTAAGCGATTACTATTAGAAATTTCAAACTGAATTTTTGCAATAGCAGCATCCAAAGAAGCCTTGTGCCCCAAGTTTGTTACTTTTGATGAATAATTTCCTGCAAGATTTGCAAGTATTTCTGCTTCTGATAAGTTTTGATCCAAAAGAACTTTAGCAGGTGATGGCGAACCTTGACTGGTTGTTTCTCCTTCTTTCAAATCTTGATTAGAAGTACTTTGAGAAACAAAAGCTACTATAGAATCACGAGCTAAAGTAGCCTTATTCACTGCCGCAGTCAAATCGCTATTTGAATCTGCTAAAGCTTTTTCAATTTCTAATATAGCAGAATTTACTTTAGTGATAGCTGAATCAGCATCTGGCAAATCTACTGCTTTTGCAAGATATTCACCCATTTCAGCTGAAAGTTTAGCAAGTTTCTTACGATCTTCTTCAACCTTCTTAGCAGTTGCTTCTGTAGCAGCAGTTGTGGCTACAAGATCCGTTGCAGAAGCTGAGAAGTTGGTAGTTGAATCTGCAACTTTCTCTACTTTAGAGATTAGGGTATTGAGTGTTACCTTGCCCTCTAAAGTTGTCAATGGTGTTTCTGGTGATTCACCGGCTTTTTCAGTTGTCAAATTCGTATCTTTGCTAGACTCAGTTATAGTTGTCACTGTAGCTGTTTGAGAGCCTACTGCAGTAGATGAAGCAGAAACACTTGTTGAAGCAGACTCAGATGCGCTTGTACTTGCTGATTCAGAGGCACTTGTACTAGCAGATGCTGAAGCAGAAGTACTTGCAGACTCAGACGCTGATGTGCTTGCTGACTGACTTGCACTTGTACTAGCAGATGCTGAAACTGAAGCGCTTGCTGATTCTGATGCAGATTCACTCTCACTTAATGACTGAGAAGTTGTATCTGAAGTTGGTGTTTCTTGATTATCCTGCCCAACTGTTCCCAAGGTAGTTTGATCTGCATTAGCAAGAACTTCCTTACCTTCAACTACTTTTTCGACAGCAGTCTGTTCATTAGCATAGACATGAGATTGAGTCGCAATCCCTCCACCTATGACAGTCCCTGCAGCAGCTATCCCCTTGAGGATATCAAGTCCAGTTAGGGAAGTTGAAGAACGATCTTCAACGACTTCTGTTGTAACTTGAGCTGTATCAATACCCCCGCGAAGAACCTTGAACAAACCAAAAAGAGAGGTAGATGCTCGAAGCCAGTGTTTCCCTGACTTGATCAATTTATACCTCGTTACTCGGTCTGTTTCTCTATATCGTCCTTCCTGACGTCTAAAAAACATTTTTTTATCTCCTTATGTTCGGATTTTAGGAAAATAAAACTTTTATCCTACTTCTTATTATACCAGTTTTCGTAAAATAATCAAAGAAAAAGAAAAGATATTTTATAGTAATTTACTTATATTAATATTAAAATATTAATATTAAAAAAGCATCGAAAATTCGATGCCTTAGTTTTAAACTCCAAGTTGAATATCTGGGTAATTTTTTGAGATAAGACTCCAAAGTTCTTCAAGCTCTTCTTGAACTGTTTTTGTTGATTTCAAAACCATATCTTGTTTTTTCTTGCCATTCTTACGGATATAACAAAATTGATAAATTTTTTTCGAAAACAATGATTTATTAATCTTCGTTTCTACAAGATAAAGATGGTCTACATCTCTTAGATCTAAAGCTTGCGTTCCTTTATAGTAGGTGATGAGGTGGTTTTTATAGAGAATTACTTTTAGATTTTCATCATAAAATTCTGCTAAACCAGCCATATTTTCAACGTTTCCTTGCAATTCTGGATAGGCTTGATAAATCTCTTCCAGAGAAGCGATCGTTTTTTTCCGAATAAGAAAGGCACTTACTACTAAAAATACTCCTGTTCCCCCAAAGAAAATCACCCCAATGATAAATATCCAGCCATCATTGGCATGTTCAGTCGTACTTAAATAAAGATTGCTATTCATATTTTGATAAACAACTGATGATGGTTCAAGGATAGACTTTAAAAAGCCTGATAAATCGACAATACGATTATTTCTTGACTTATTCTTTTTGGTAGCAAGTGGTTGTAGTTGAGTTCCAATTATCGTTGCTGGATGATCGTAAAGAGTTCCATCCGCAGCTTGCTCCATGATACTCTTAATTGTGGCATCATTCTCGCTAGCTTCGATCACTGCATATTTCCATCTCCGTCCTTACTATATTGGACAAGATAAAGTACACTTCCGCCTTCAACTTCCCCTACCACTTCTGGATAGATATCATAAACCGGCATTCGTACTTCAACTCCTGAATAACTATCACTGGCAAATTCTTTTGTGGGATTTTTATGCTTACTCCCCAAAAATCCCATCAATCCTGCCAAAGCCAAGAAAATCAGCGCAATGACTAGGGCAGAAATAAATCCTTTATTTCTTTTTTCCTTAAACATAAGCGTCTCCTTTAGTTTGATAATTAAATTATATCAAAATTGTTCAGTTTTTAAAATACATTTTTAGATTGTTAATTTCCTATCTAAAAAGAGTTTGAGAAAATCCCAAACTCTACTATTTTTTGATTTTATTTTCTAGCTATCTTTTCATCTTCTTCTAGTTGCTTAACCAATTGATCAACGCTATCAAATTTTACCATATCACGGATACGGTTCAACCAGGAAACGATGACAGTTTCTCCATAGATATCGTCAGAAAAATCAAAGATATGAACTTCAAAACGCTCTTCTTCACCATCAAAGGTTTCATTTTTACCTAGACTCGCCATACCACGATAGACTTTTCTTTGAATTTCAACGTCAACGGCATAAACACCATCAGCTGGCATATATGTCCGATCCAAGTTGACTAGATTAGCTGTCGGGAAGCCAATAGTTCGACCTCGAGCATTTCCGTGAACCACTACACCTCTCGTTGGTAAAGGAAATCCCAAAAGTTTGCCTGCTTCTTTTACATCTCCTTCTAGAATGGCTTGGCGGATACGCGTTGAACTAATTTTCCCCTTTTCATCCTCAACTGGTGGAACAATAACCACTTCACCATGGAAGAGTTCTTTTAAATCCTCAGCTGTTTTTCTATCTGAACCAAGAGTATAGTCAAAACCAACTACAATCGTATCTGCCTTTGCTTCCTTGACATAGGTATCAATGAATTCTTTTGCAGTCATATTTGCTACTCGACTAGTGAAATCCATCAAATACAAGCTCTCAACTCCAGCTCGCTTCAATCGACGTTCACGTTCGCTAGCATTCAAAATATGCAATAAGTGTTCAGGTGAGTATTGATTCAGAGTTAGTTTTGGTGATTCGTTAAAAGTTACTAGAGCTACTCCCTGGCGCTTTTCAGCAGCAATGTTAGAAGCTATATCAAATAATTTTTGATGTCCAAGGTGAACTCCATCAAAATAACCAAGTACAAGGACGTTTGGTCCTGGTGTTGCAATATCTTTTTCTGTTTTAATAGGTACTGTAATAATCATAGTATTTATTATACCAGAAAAATGGCGCTTTCAAAACAATTTAGACTGAATTCAGGACATAAAACTTAGAGCAAACTTTCTCTGACTTCTTTTCGCAACATTTCTAGACTTTCGATCCCGTACTTATCCATGACTTTTGGTAGATTTTCGATAATATCTGGACAAGCATAGGGATTCGTAAAGTTGACTGTTCCGACACCGATTGCTGAAGCACCAGCCAGATACATTTCTAAGGCCGCTTCAGCTGAATCCACTCCTCCCATACCAATGATTGGAAGCTTGGTTGTTTGAGCTACTTGACGGATTAGTTTTAGAGCTACAGGAAATACAGCAGGTCCAGACATGCCACCTGTCCCATTTGCGATAATCGGCTTTCTGGTTTTAAGGTCAAAACGCATCCCCACAAGGGTATTGATCATTGTGAGACCACTAGCTCCAGCATCTTCTACTGCTTTTGCAATAGTCACGATATCCGTCACACTAGGGGTTAATTTGACGTAAACGGGCACATCTGATGCTTCTACGGCAGCCTTCACCACATCATAGGCCAACTCAGGATCTTGTCCAATTAAAAGTCCATGATTTCCATGATCGACGTTAGGACAAGAGATATTGAGCTCAATGGCTTTCACGTTAGTTGCCTTAGAAATACCATGAGAAACGGCTGCGTATTCTTGTTTTGAAAAGCCAGCAACATTGGCGATAATAGGGAGATTTGGATATTCTCTTTCAAGCCATGGTAGTTTCTCAGAGAGAACGACCTCTAAACCTGGATTTTGTAAACCAATAGCGTTGAGCATACCTGCAGGTGTTTCTGCCACTCGTGGAGTTGGATTTCCAAACCTTGGTTCAAGCGTAGTAGCCTTTATCATGATGGAGCCCAAGAGGTCTAAATCATAGTATTTGGCATACTCTTGACCAAAACCAAAACAACCTGAAGCAGGAATGATAGGGTTCTTTAATTCTAAACCCGGTAGAGAAACTTGTAATCGATTTGCAGTCATGACACGCTCCTTATAAAACTACTGTTCCTGTTTTAAATACAGGCCCATCTTCACACACACGTTGACTAACTGTTTCACTATCTGGTACTTTCAAGACGCAAGCGTAGCAAGCCCCCATACCACAGGCCATACGGGATTCAAGAGATAGATAAGCTCTTGGATGTTCGGAAAAGGTTTGATTGATATATTTCATCATACCAGGTGCACCGCATGAGTAAATTGCATCGAATTCGTTATCAAATTTCTTAATCACAACTGAGACATTACCCTTGAAGCCATAAGAGCCATCATCAGTCGTTACAAAGACTTTGCTGTATTGGGATAATTCATCTTCCAAAATAACTGCATCTTTGGTCGCAAATCCTAGAACCGTTGTGACATCTACACCACGCTCATGCAGTTGCTTAGCTACTTCAAATAAAGGAGGCACACCAATTCCGCCACCAACTAAGAGAACACGACTCTGCTTATCTAAATCAGATAAATCAAAACCATTCCCCTGAGGTCCCATAACATCTAAGCTATCACCTGTTTTTAAGGTTGAAAAAATTGCCGTGCCAGAACCTTCGATACGATAGATAAGACGGCATTGTTTATTAGCCTTATCTATAGACGAGATTGAAATCGGACGCCGCAAGAGATGAGCATCATCAGGAACTCGTAAATGAAGAAATTGGCCTGCTTTCATAGCTTCAACCATTTCTCCTTGAAGTAGGAGTTCAAAGATCGCTGGTGCGATTTCCTGTTGAGATACTACTTTCATGGTTTCCAAGCGAATGGCACCCATGCGTTTTTTACAATTTGGATTCATAACTTTTCCTCCTTAAATTTCAAGGGGTTCAGAAAAAGAAAAACCTTGCAATCGCAAGGTTTCAGTAAGATACTTACAGAAAAGAATCAAATAAACTTTGTTTATTCGAAGTTTGTGTAATCTATTTTCTATCTGACACCTTGTGAGCCTCTCTGGACTTCCCTTAAAGGTTAAATTTTTACTAGTATACTGTATCAACCCTAAAAAGTCAAGCAAAAATAGGTAAGGTGTCAGACGTATTTTAGTTTACTTATTTTTGTGAAGAAAGAATCTGCTCCAATTTTTGATAATCTTTTACACTATCGATTTCATAGATAGAGTTTTCTTCCAATTCCTCTACGTAAACATCCAGTTCTTTGATATTATCTTTAACCATGTTGTCCCAGTAGAGATCTACAAATTCGCCGCTTGCATAGGCTTCATCGATAAATCCAACAATTTTCTCCGCTGTTGGAGCATCCCAGAATGACACACCACTCAGGATGCGACCATTCTTACTATCAACGATGATATCTTGAACTTTATAATCTTCTCCGTAAACTAGGAACCATTCATTGTCACAGTCTTCACGATAAACGCTGAAGTATGTTGAACGCTCGATGTCATTGCGGAACATATTTTTGAAAAGATAGTTATCCGCATCGATAACGTAGCTGTTAGCCAACTCTTCTTTTACCAAGTAAAGTGAGTAAAAATTATTGTAATCAGCGTACTTGTCGTTGAAGACCAAACGAACGCCATACTTCTCTTTAAGGTAGTCGAATTGTTCTTTCAAATAACCTACAACGATGATAATATCATCAATTCCACGTTCTTTTAAAAATTCAATTTGATATTCAACCAAAGGTTTTTGATTAACTTGTACCAAGGCTTTGGGAGTGTTTTCTGTCATAGGTCTTAAACGAGTTCCCAATCCCGCTGCTAAGATGATCGCTTTCACGCGTTTTCTCCTTTATTCTTTAATGATAATATAAACACCAGCCATTACAACAAATGAAGTTATAATGGTCAAGACAGTCAGAGGTGTCCCCAAGAACATTGCTGCAAACAGGACAGTCCAAACTACATAACTGACATTTAAACCAGTTGCTTTTGCTGGTTGCAATCGATTGATAGCCATATAGTAGGCAAGATAAGAAATCATATTACATGCTGCAAAGACAATTAATAGACCAAACAATTGGCCATTTGCCACTTCTGCAAATGAATGATGCGAGAAGAGAACAATGACAAGATAGGACAAGAAGGATGTGACTTGTCGTATCAAGAGTGCTTCGAGTTCACTGAGTTCACTTTCCATAGCAAATGAGCTCAGAACACTTTCACTTCCCCAAGCAAAAGCACAAATCAAAGCACATAGAATACCTATGTAGAAAGAATTAACCTGCTCTGCTTTATAGGTCTGAGCAATAATCCCAGCAATGATTAGAAAGATACCAAAAATTGTATTTTTGGAAATCTTGTGCTTCAAAAAGAAGAAGGCAAGCAAGACTGAGACTGCCGGATAAATAGCTGAGACTGACGAAGCTAATGAACTTCCAATATACTTAACCGCATAGAGATTGGCCTGCATACCAATCGGACCGGCTAGTAAAGCTCCGATGATAACACTGACATTTCGAATGTTCAAGAAGATTGAAAAACGAACTCTGCCTTCCTTAACTAGAAGATATCCTAGCAAGATAAAAATACTTAGGAAATCGTGTGCTGCTGCTACTACAAAGGGCGATAAATCCGTGAATATTGAAAAGATATAAGCACTAATAGTTAATCCTAATCCCCAGAACACACCTGATAGTAGCCCAAAAGAAACTCCATTTTTAGCCTTCATTAGAACCTCCCATATAATCCAATTCCTTCACAGCTCTATTGTAACGAGAGATTCCATAATCTCCGAAATCTGCACCATTTTCTTCTTTGTAGATAGTCCAGAGACTCCAAATAATATCTTGCAATATTTTGTAGATACGAATTTTCTCTCTAGAAACGGGAGTCTTATCACTCTCATAATGACTTAGGAAGTCTTCTTCCTCTGCACTTGTAAATTCAGATTCTAGGAAGAGGGCTGCCAAATCCCACATAGGATCATTCATAGATGAATATTCCCAATCAATGAGATAAAGATGTCCATCTGATCCTTCAATAAAGTTTTCAGGGACCAAATCAATATGACACGATTTCTTATCCATTCCAATTTCTTCAAGTTGGTCTTTCAGAGAAAATACAGATTTTCTGACAACTTCATAGTTCGGATAGGAAATCTCCCCTTGAATCAATGATTCATATTTTTTAATTTCCTCAAAAGGAGCAAACTCTCCTTTTAATTCTTTACCCGAAGCATGAATCGTTTGTAAAATTGGAGCTATCTTCTCAAATTTAGTTTTAATGGTAGTTGAATCAAGTGTCTCTGCATTTTCGATGTATTGATTGACCTTGATACCTGCTTCGATATCAAAAAGATAATTTTCTACATCTAATTTCAAATCCTTCAACAATTCAAGATTGAACTTTTCATTCTGGCGGTTGATTAATTTATCTGTACCTTTTCCGAAAAACTTAACGATATACTGATTTGAGCTTGTTTTGACCAAGTAGTTTTGATTGGTCATACCACCTAATTGTTCAACGCTCAGAATATCTTCATCAGTTGATAGTAAAGAGGTAAGTTTTTCCTTAATATTTTTTTCCACAATCGTCCTCCATTAGACTTCCCACTTAAAGACTGTCTTAAATGCGGTATTTAAGTCAGTTGCAAAAACTCGGTGAATATCTTTGATTTCTCTGACTGGTTCTTCTAAATAAATGATATTTTTCAAACGATTGGCAAATCTCTTAATCTCAATCATTTGGATAGCTTTTTCGAAGTCAATTCGTCCTGAACGCGAAGAACCTACTAATAATAAACCTTTTTCGAGGGAATCTCGAGTATTGATATTTACCTTGTACTCACTAACACCCATCATCAAAATTGTTCCCTGTGGTTTGATGTAACGAATGAGATCATTAATAGCAGGTCCACAACCATCACCACCACAACATTCAAAACCATGATCAAAACTAAGGTCTTCTGGAATACTGTCAGTGATATAACGTTCATTCGCAAATGAGAAGAGTTCAAGTTTCTCCCAATGACGGCCAATGACAATAATCTCTGCTTCAGGCAAGGTATAGTTGATAATATTTGCCATTACAAAGGCTAGACTACCATCTCCAATAACTGCAATACGCTGACGTCTGCTGTGAGAAACTGTCAAGAAACGATTCATGGCGTGCATACCCACACTGACAAACTCAGTAATGGCAGCTACTGTATCTTCTATGTCCTCGTAAGCTACCACACGATCCTTAGGTAGAGAAACAAATTCTCGCATAAAGCCATCATAACCACTAGACAAGAAATAGGTTCCAGTCATATAGTTTTCATAAAATTCCTCATCACTCTGCATAGGTGGTTGATTGGGAATCATGACGACCTTCTGGCCAACTTTGTAGGTACCTGTAGGATCAGAAATAACAGTCCCACAAGACTCGTGAATCATAGCCATTGGAAGCTTTTTCGATAATATTTTGGGGTCACGTTTTCCTTGATAGTAACGTTGATCCGCATGACAAACCGCCATAAAGTTTGGTCGAATAAGGATATGATTCTCTTGATCAATCTCCTCTTCTTGATATTTGATATTGATAAACTTTGGTTTTGTCAGTTGATAAATTTGATTAATCATGTTTTTAGTCTTTCTCAATCATGCTTTTAGCAATCTTCAAGTCTGTAACTGTTGTGATTTTTAGATTTGAGTATTCACCTTTTGCCAAGGCCACATCTTTACCCTTAATGACAAAGATTTTACATGCATCTGTCAAAATTTCTTTTTCTTCTGCTGATAAAGAACCATACAAGTTAATAAAGTCTTTACAACGGAAGGTTTGGGGAGTTTGTCCTTGATAGAGATGGGCTCGGTTTGGAATATCTGTGATGAACTGACCATTTGTACTTTCAACGATGGTATCAACTGCTTCAACCACGGTATCAACAGCATCATGGTTTTTAGCGAGTTCAATATTGTCTTGAATCATTCGAAGAGTGATGAAAGGACGAACTGAATCATGCGTCACCACAATATCATCTGCTGTCAGTGGACGGTAAGCATCAATAGCTTCAATAATTTTTTCAATACTAGAATTACGATCCGCACCACCTTTGGTGATGATAATACGATCCTTGTGAAGTGGTAGGAATTTTTCAACTAAATCTTCTGCGTGTGTAACCCAGTCACCATGAACTCCAACTACAATCTTTTCAATACTTGGTTCCAAAACAAATTTTTCGATAGTATGAATCAAGATTGGGCGATCGCCCAACTCAAGAAATTGTTTGGGTAAATTACTAATCCCCATGCGCGTGCCAGTTCCACCTGCTAAAATTCCAGCGTAGATCATTTTTATACTCCTTTAGTTCATTCTAAAAAAAACTTATTGTTAACTATTATATCACAATCTGGCTCTATCTTGAAAGAAATACAAAGACTTTATGCCTAGAAAACGCTCTTTTTAAACCTTAATCTGAACATTATTTCTTCCTAGTGAACTTTCTTTTATAAAATACAAATGATTTTCTCATTTCTCCTATCAAGATCTAATCAATTCTATTAATATAGAGTTCTTCAGAATAGTATAGAAACCTTAAAGAAACCTTAAAGAAACCTTAAAGTTTAAAGTTGGTTCTAAGATAATACTTAGATTTAAATTAGACTTTTCTAGTTAAAATTGTTAAAATAGTAGGGAAAATAATAGAAAAGGAAGCTATATACCACCATGATGAATATGCAAAACATGATGCGTCAAGCTCAAAAACTTCAAAAACAAATGGAGCAAAGTCAAGCTGAACTTGCTGCTACAGAATTTGTTGGAACTTCTGCCCAAAACCTTGTAACTGCTACACTAACAGGAGACAAGAAAATTGTTAGGATTGACTTCAATCCAGCAGTTGTTGACCCAGAAGATATTGAAACTCTATCAGATATGACAGTTCAAGCAGTCAATGCTGCTCTTGAGCAAATTGATGAAGCAACTAAAAAGAAACTAGGGGCTTTTGCTGGTAAATTACCATTCTAATAGTATAAAAAGAGGCTGATGTTCAATTCAGCCTCTTTTGTCTTACCTAGAAAGTAAATATTTCTGTTGCTTTCTTGAGAAGCAAGTCCGTATATTCAGGATCTTCCTGAGCGGTCTCAAGCTCTTCTTTAATTTTTTCCAAATCATCTGTTATCATACCATCAACTCCCAAACGTAGGGACTTATCAAAGGATTCCGAACCATTGATTGTCCATACATAGAGTTTTTGTTTTGTATTCCAAAGCTTGGTTACAAAATATTCATCTAAGGTAGAATATTCCATGGTATAACCTGTAGCATTTGTTCTTGGAAAAACGGAATTATAGGGCAGTATGAAATAGACTGGAATCTCTTTATCATACTGGGTAACTTTTTCAATAACATGATAATCCAAAGATTGCATCTGATGCCCATAGATTTTAATTTTTGCTCCATATTGATCTAGAAAATGATCCATCATCTGAGCACTATCTTTTCGACTTGTTTTTATTTCGATCAGCAATTTCTGATGAAGGTCATTGGCACGATTTATATAATCATCAAAGCTAGATATTTTAGTCTGATAACCATTTTCATAAATATCTAATTGCTTCAACTCATCTAAAGTTAAGTCTTGTGGTGTTACATTTAATCCCGCTAAACTTTTTAGGTTCGCATCATGCATCATGACAAACTGACCATCCTTTGTTTCTTGCACATCCATCTCAACTAAATCTGGTTTTAACTGAGCTGTTTTTTCTAAGGATTCAACTGTATTTTGGACACCATTCCCATTAGAAACTCCTCTGTGAGAGATGACAAGTGGAGGATTGACTACGGGTGCTTCGAGATAAATATAGCCTTCAATCGCAAAGAAGATACTTGCGCACCCCATTACACCCCATCTCATAATATGGTCCTTTTTCCGTCTTGGCATAATATCCAACTCCTCACCAGTTAAAAAGGAGGTAAACTTAACCAAGAAGTAGGTTAAAGACATATAGTGGATATTTTTAATCAAAATATAGTTTGAAATAGCTAGAATCAATGATTCTCGGTGTGTGAGACCATCTGCTAAAGACTGGATCATCAATAGAGGAATTAAAGGTAAATAAAAGAAAAGATTTGTTTTGACAACAATGAGAAAGAGATGCCAAGCGTAAAACCAAAAATGATTTCTGGTTTTTTCTAAACTGTAAACCACTGCTTCCTTAACCGTCATCTTTTCAAAAAAGATTTTTGGTAGAACAAAAACCAACTTAACAGAAACGCATAGGAAGAGGATTGACAAGATGATAATACCAATCCACCACATCCAGTATTTGTCTTCCATGTAGGTCTGAATAAACTCAGGTATCACTATTTTATTAAAATAATAAATTTTAAAAATCTTCCTGATAAACGGAAAAATCATAGCAATATAAACGAAGATAAACAAGGCCTTGGAAACAGTCAGACGTTTCATGAAGGCTATACTTTCACGAAATACCTTGCGACTATACTCAATCAAGGTTCGTTTCTCGTGATAAAGAAGGTGTCGAGCCCCAATAAAGAGGAGACTAATTTGAAAATAGGCTACTAAAAGGTTAATGGCTATTAAGATTAAAAACCCAAGGCTGACTAAAGGCGCATGTTTTAAAATTTCAAAAACATTGTTATAGGAAATAAATAAATAGCCCGTCTGGCTTAGTAAAAAACCTGCTATCAATGAGTTCAGTGGCAACCAAATATAGTCTACCAGCATGAAGATTAGAAAAAATAGAAAGAGGATTTTATCAAGATTGAGGTAAATCTTTTTAAAACCCAATTTTTTAGGTTTTTCAGGTTTCATAAAACCTCCTAATCAAAAAACTGTGACAAATCTAGTCCACCAAAAGGATTAGAGTTCAGGCTACTCTTGGAGTCCAGTAAAATTCTGCTTTCATCAGATTCTAGAAAAGCTTCATAAACACGCGCAGTCATTCGTGCATCCTCTAAACTATTATGAGACTGCCCCTTGAATCCTAAAAATTCAGCAACAGTCTGTAATTTTAGATTTGCAATGCCGTGAAGATCCGAACTCCGTCGCTCAAAAGCTTCATCATAGAGATCGACTAGATATTGACGACTATAATCCAATCCATACTCTAGTAAGATTGGTAAATCACTCTTGGCTGCATTATAACCAACAAGGGGTAATTCACCAACAAAGTCTTGAAAATTCTTAAGAACTTCCTCCACCATCGGTGCATCTTTCAAGGTTTCAGACGTGATACCCGTTAAGCCGTTTATAAAACTTTTCAATGGTACATCGGTATGAACATATGAGTCAAATGCTCCTACTTCTTCACCATCTTTAAAACGGACTGCAGATACCTGAATCAAGTGAGTTTTATCTTGGTGTTTATTAAATTCCAAATCAAATGAAATATAATCTCTTAATTTTTCCATCTTATCCATTCCTTATTGTATTTGAAAAAGAAACTACTTGGTTATATCTAGAAACCAAGCAGTTTTTTCTTATCCTCCAAATAAGCGAGCAAAGAAGCCTTTCTTCGTTGCTTGTACTTCTTGCTTAGCCTGATCCAACTCCAACTGAAGGGTTTCTTGGTCCTTCATGGCTTGTAGGGTTAACTGTTGTTGTTGATCCAATTGCTTATCTTTTTCTGCGATTTGACGGTCTTTGACACGCATCTGTTCATCTTTTTCAGCTAACTGTTTGTCTTTAGCCTTTAATTGCTCATAAAGACGGATGATTTCAGCGTTCTTTTCATCAACAAGAATCTCCATTAATTCACGTTGCTTCACATCATCACTAACAGGTTCATCTTCAAAAATAGTTTTTTTGTAGATTTCTTCAAGCTTAATCAAGCCACTGCGAGTTACCACAGTGACTCCTTTATCATTTTTAGTCGTATCTTCTTCAGGTAATTCCTTGACACGGTTATTGATTGCTTGGCGGGACAAGCCCAAAACCTCAGCAATCTCACTTACAGTCATCTCAATACTCATAATATCCTCTGAAAGTTTTCTAGCTTTTCTTTATTTAAATATTATCATAAGCAAGCAAAACTGTCAAATATCACCGTGTTTTCAACCCTTTTTCAAAACAATTTCTCTTCTAAACTAAATTGTCTTTCAGCTTTTTTAAACTAAACATCAGTTTGCAATTTTACCACCGGTCCTAATCAATTGAAAACCTTTCTTGGTTTATAAAGAGTATCCCGTTTCTCTAAAATGGCTAATAACTTATCACCTTCAAAACCAGCCAATTCCTTCTCAGTTTGCTCCAATTCAATAAAGCGACCAAAACGCACTTCTTCAGCCTGCTCTGGGGTCAAATAAACCTTAACTAAGTCACCTGTACCAATCTCTAAGGGATGAAGAAAGTCTAACTCACCAGCTTGAACCTTTTCCTCAATTTCATTCAAGGTCAAAGCATCATCTAACTGTAAGCCCGCAGCGCTTGTTCGTGTTAAATAAGACATATGAGCTGCATAGCCAAGTTTTTCTCCCAAGTCAACTGACAAGGTCCGGATATAAGTCCCTTTGCTACATTTTACACGGAAGGTAAATCGAGCCAGATTATTTTCATAGAAAATGGAACTTGTTCGTTCAAAACTATAAATCGTCACCTGACGTTCTGGACGATCCACTTCCTGACCAGCACGCGCATATTCATAAAGTTTGCGCCCATTGACCTTGACAGCGGAGTACATAGGAGGAACTTGTATGATAGGTCCTGTAAGGCCAGAAATCGCTTGATCAACAAGCTTTTCATCTAAAGGAGACAATACTGGTGTCTCAGCAACCACCTCACCACTAGCATCCTCGGTTGTTGTAGAATATCCCAGAGTAATTTCACCCTCGTAAATCTTACCTTCGTCCTGCATAAACTCAACCATGCGAGTCGCCTTCCCTACAGCAATGGGTAAAACACCCACCACATCAGGATCCAAGGTTCCACCATGGCCGATTTTTTTAGTTCCTAAAATCTTACGCAGTTTAAAAACCGCATCATGCGAGGTCATCCCCGCTTCTTTTTTTAAGTTGATAATACCGTTCATTTATTAACTTTCTAAAAATACTAAAACTCTCTTTTGGAAATCATTATTCTGTTCATAGAGCGCATGCCCACACCCTGGCAAAATAATCAGTTGACTCCCTTTAATATGCTGTTGCAATCCAAGCGAACCATCTACGCCAAGAACATCATCTTTTTCTGCTCCAATGATTAACGTAGGGCAGTTGATTTTTTCCAAAAAAGCTAGACTATCATGTTTCAAACAAGATAAAGCCTGAATATCAATACGTTGTTTATCTTTAATATGACCAAAGATTCCCATTATTCGATAAAGGTATTTAAATTTTCCAAAGGATTTAGTCGTGTAAGAGTGACGAGCAATATCAATCATCAGATCTTTATAAGTACCTGACTGACTCAGGTTTATCCAGCAACTAATTCTCTGCCTACCTAGATTACTTAGTTTTGCAGTTGTTACAGCCAAAACTAGCTTTTCAACCTTTTCTGGGAAGTTTGCAGCTAGCCATTGAGCAATCATTCCACCTTGTGAAATCCCTATAACATAAGCGACATCTAGGTTTAGTGTCTCCATTGCTTCTGCTACATCTGCTGCCATATCCCGTGTCGTATAACTCTGCCTCAACTCATTGATTCGAGAAAAAACATAGATTTTATAGCGCTTGGCAAGTAGACGGTATGTGATTGAAAAAGGCATAGCCATACCTTTAACCGTCTGCAACCCATCCCCCAAGCCTGGTATGATTATTAAAGGTCGATTGCCTGTACCAAATGTCACATAATCCATAGTTTTTCCATTTATAGACAAGGTTTTGTTCTTTGCTGAGTACAAAAACTACTCCCCCTTCAGCGCTTCGAACTTAGCTTTCATGGTCGGATTCTTACGAGTCAATTTTTTAACAGAAACATCGTCCAACTTATTGTTTGCGAGGCGGAGTTGGTTTTCTGATGTTGTTAGGAATTTTTTGACTTCTTCCATCCTCTTAATAGCCTTGTCGATTTCATCGATTGCCTTACCAAAGTTGACAGAAGCTGAGTTATAATTCTTTGCAAAGGCAACCTTGAATGCGTCTAAGTCTTCTTCAAAGTGTGTGATGTCAATATTTTGCTCACGAATAAGTGCTAATTCTTGCTTGTATTTTAGGGAGTTAAGAGCCGCATTGCGCAAGAGACCAATCAACTGGATAAAGAACTGAGGACGAACGACATACATCTTCTCATACTCGTGGCTGACGTCGACAATCCCAGTATTGAAGTAGTCGTTATCTGCTTCAAGCATACTTACCAAAACAGCATACTCACAGTCTTTCTCACGGCGGTCTTTGTCTAATTCCTTGTAAAAGTCTGCATTCTTATGTTTCTTCTCTGTCCCGTCTGCTTCATTTTTCATCTCAAACATAATGGAAATGAATTCTAGTCCATTTTCATCAAAATCACGGAAGATAAAATCGCCCTTAGAACCACGTGCTGAAACCTTGTTGTCCTTTTCAAAGTAGGCATTTGGAAAGGCAAAGCTACGAACCTTGTTGAACTCACTCTCAGCATAGTGTTCCAAACTTTCACCGATTGCCTTGGTTGATTGTTGTGCCTTGAAATTCTTGTAAAACTCTACTTGTTCACTGGCTGCCTTTAGCTGGGCTTCATAATTTTGTTTTACAGAGGCTAGGGACAACTCATTTTCTTTTTCTTGTAAAAGGAGCTGGTTTTTGACCTGATCACGTTCTTTCTCTAAATCAGATAGTGTTTTTTGTAGTTGATTTTCATGCTCTAAGCGCAAGGTAGCCAATTGATTTTCTAGAGCTTGGACTTCTTTTTCTTTCTCTAGCAAACTTTGACTTGCACTTTGCTCCACTTCTTTCTTAGCCAATTCTTTTTCTGTATCAAAGTTGTTAATTTGACTTTGAAGCTGGGCAATCTCTTGATCTTTTTGAGCCAGTTTTGCCTGTTGTTCATTTAAGGATTTTTGTTCCACCAATGTCAACTCTTGTTTGATTCGTTCATGCAATTCCTTATCAAACTCTGCAGTGCGAACTTGAGAAAGTAGTTCTGCATATTGACTTTCATTGACTGTAAAAACTTCGCCACAATTGGGACATTTAATCTCGTTCATGTTCTTCCTCTATATTTATCTATTCTACTTTCATTATAGCATGGATAAACAAAAAGAAAAAGTTGGAATGAATCCAACTTTTAATCTACATATGTATCTTCGTTTTTATTTAAGAAGGCGTATGGTAATCCCATGAGTAGACCACCACCGATAAAGTTACCAATAAAGGTTACACCCCAGTGACGAAGAATATTTCCAATACCGAAATTTGCGATTGAATCAGCAGCAACACTGAATTTCACGATAGCAAATGATGCAAAGTTTGCGGCGATGTGCTCGTTTGTTAAGAATACAAACATGTAAATGGCTGAAAGAACCAACCAAAGTTTTGCTCCACCATCCTTAACTAAAACGAATGAAAGAATCGCGATATTTACAAAGACATTAGCCAAGATAGCTTCAAGCAAGATAAGTTCATTTGAACGGCCCAACTTCATTTCCACAACTCCAGAAATAAAGCTATCATGGGTAAGGTTTGCATAAGCTGCTGAGTGGGCGAATCCCCAACCTGCTATAAGAGCACCGATTAAGTTGAAGAAAGTACAGTATAGAAGAATTTCAGCTGTTTTTCTCCAGCTAATTTTTTTCAAAAAGCTACCAGCTGTCAAGAACATCATGTTAGATGTTACTAACTCAGTATTCAAGAAGACAATATAAGCCAATCCCCAAGCGAAAACAAATGGGAAGAGGAAACGTCCACTACCAGGAGCAATCTTATTAATCAAGTCAGCTCCAACTGCACCAGCTGCTGTACTAAATGTTAAGAATGCACCAGCAAACATTGAACGGATAGCATACTTGAATTTACTTTGACTGTAAAGACTTTCCTTTTTCTTACAAGCAAATTCAATTTTTGAGATAAATTCTGAAGAAACCATATAAACTCCTAAAACTTTTATTTGTGAATATTATAACATAAAATCGAAATTATGGGAAGGCTTTCTTAATTCTATTTACAATATTTTTATCACTTTTAGCAATCGTTTCCATTTGCTTTGTATCAGTATCTTTAATATTTTCAACCCTTTATTTTAAAACCCTCTATTCTATATGTTTAATATATGTTTTTTGCTTTGATCTATATTGAATTTACAAAAAAAGTTCTTTGGACAAAAAAATCGAGGTCTGGATTTTTAATCCCGACCTCCTCTATTATTGATTTTCATTATATTTTCAAAAGCTTGTACTAATCAACATAAGTCTCTTCATTTTTATTAAGATAAGCGTATGGTAAGCCTATCAAGAATCCTCCACCAATCAAGTTAGCAATGAAGGTAACACTCCAATGACGTAGGATATTAGGAATATCAAAGTTAGCAATTTGGTCAGAAACAATGCTGAATTTAATAATGCTAAAGGATGAAAAGTTGGCTGCAATATGCTCGTTTGACAAGAAAACAAACATAGAAATAGCTGATAAGATAATCCAGAGTTTGGCATTGCTATCCTTAATCAAAATAGAAGATAGAATGGCAATATTTACGAACATATTTGCCAAAATCCCTTCCAACAAGACCAACTCACTAGGTCGTGCCAACTTCTTGGCTACAATCTTTGGAAGATAACTATCATGTGTCAAGTGTGAAAAAGCCGATGAATTAGCAAAGAACCAACCTGCTAACAGAGCACCAACTAAGTTGAAAAAGGCACAATAGAGCAAAATGATAAAGGCTTTTTTCCAATCAATCTTCTTCAAGAATGTTCCAGCTGTCAGGTACATCATGTTGGACGTGACCAACTCGGCATTCAAGAAAACAATATAGGCAAGTCCCCAAGCAAATACAAAGGGAAAAAGAAAATAGCCAGCACTTGGAACGATGCTATTGAGTAGATCAGCACCTATTGCCCCAGCGGCTGTACTAAAGGTTAAGAAAGCACCTGCAAACATCGAGCGAATGGCATATTTAAACTTGCTTTGGTCAAATAGACCCTCTTTCTTATGGCAATAATAATCAATCTTTGAAATAAATTCTGACGAACTCATATAAACTCCTTAAAATATCATTGTTAATATTATAACATAAAATATTTTAAGAGGAAATAAATTTATGGCCTTTACATTTGAATGTTTTTACTAGCAGCAAAAGATTCAATTTCTTCTGCAGTCAACCCTAACAGCTCTGAAACCCACAAGCCGACAATATCAGACAAAACAGAATCGCAGACATATTCATTCTCACCATGACCATATTTACAAGTAAATAGTGGAGTTCTTATCGCTGATTGATAAAAATTGAAGGCTAACTCTTGCAATTTCTCTGGCTGAAATTTAAGTCCCAACTCTTGTGCAAGTCCAGCTCTCACTTTATCCCACAATTCACCTTTTGACTGGTAGTTTTCTCGTGCTTTGTTAATAAATCCCTGACAGAATTTTGACAACAAATCCTTGTTTTGGTAGACTAACCGACAAGAAAAGTCTGAGATAGAACCAGCATGAAGTAAGAAAGTAAGCAATTCATCAAGGCTTTCTGCTACCCGGCCAACTTGGCCTTCACTCCCTATAAAACCTATACTCTGATCTTCAAGAATTACATATTCTCCCCCGCTGCCGTCTTTAGCAAAGGCTATGGGCGAAAGAGAATAAACTTCATTGTTCTGAGAAAATTCAACCTCTTTCAACTGGTCATAAAAGAGAATATCGCATTCTTGCATCAATAAAATTCTTAGTTGTTTATCTTCTCTTATTACTTGTAGTTGATTCATATTAGCTACTCTCCTAGCTTTGACAACTGTCACAAGTGACAACAATCCAATTTTAGCAATCGACTCTTAATAATAATAATAGATTTTAATATGGCACTTCTTGGCCACATTGGCAAGATTTTTCAATAACTCCTCGTTTCTTTTGCTTTTTCCAAAATGAAAAGTAAAAGATTTTCCATCTTTCCTTGTAAAGTACAGATGATACCTGTCCCCATTCATTCTTCTCCCTCGAACGTAATCAATATCAATCTGTCTAATTTCAGCTAGAGGAACAATCCTTTTTCTAAAAAGAATAATCGTGTGAATGTATAATCTTCCCTTTGCAATATGAAAAGGATCCAACATACTCCCACCACTTTTTAAAGATGTCTTAACTCTTTGGAAAAAAAGATAGAAATAAAATAGTGCTAAAAAAATTAACAAAAATCTAATGACCTGATTTTTCCAAAGGACTTCAAAAACTGAAATACGATAACCATACATATTAAAATAATCCCTTTTTTCTTTATTATACCACTTTTGTTGAGCTTCTAGGTTCATGGATAAAGAAAAAAACTGAACAAAGTTCAGCCATTTTCAATAATATTTCATGTGATATCTTTATCTAGTCAAATCAAGACGTTTACCGATTTTTCCGATAAGAATAGCACCAACAATGAGTGAAGCGAATTCTCCGATAGCAGTTGTAAACCAAGTTAAGAAGAAAGGTGCTTCTGCCACGATGTTCAATTCAGCAGCAATGGTGATCATTGAAATCGAAAAAAGAATTGAAAAGAAGAAATGATCTTTTCGAATCAATCCATTAAAAAGATAGTCTTTTTTATATTTGCTAAACAACCATACGCCTAAACTTAGGAAGACAAGAGTTGATCCTCCACCAACCGCAACATCGATGATTCCAAAACTGAAGAAATTAGCAATCATACAGCCAAGAGTAACACCGATAATGTACTTAGGATTGTAAAAGGCAAGAAAATTCATCATTTCAGAAATACGGAACTGATAAGCACCGTAACTGATAGCATTAAGGGGTGGTGTGATTGTCAAAACCACATAAATTGCTGCGACAATGGCAATATCTGCCAAATCACGGACAGTAAGTTTTTTCATCTATTATTCTCCTTTAGCGATTAACCCGCGTATAATATGCTTGGTGAAAGAAGCTAAGCACCAAGGGTTGAACAAGTCAACCTTTCAAGTATAGCACATTTATGTCCTTTATGCTATACTATTTTTATGAAAACATGCATAAAAAATTTTTTCGATAATGAAATCCTCTCCTACTTATTTTTTGGAGTTGCAACGACACTTGTTTCTATCATTGTTCGTATCACTATTTTTTACTTTTTCCAACAAGAATTATGGGCGACTGCTCTGGGAAATATAGCTGGAATTCTGTTTGCTTTTTTCACCAATGATACCATTGTTTTTAAACAGAAACGAAAACATTGGTTCAAGCGCCTGATAAAATTTACGACTGCAAGATTCATAACTTTCCTATTAGACCTACTTCTGACCTTTATTTTTGTGACGAGTTACCCTCATATTATCGGTCAATTTGTAGGTGATAATCTCAATACTATCAATACAATTGAGACTATTTTTGCACAACTTACTATTATAGTCCTCAACTATATCTTCAGTAAAGTTTTTGTTTTTAAAAAACACTGAGCATATTACTTGCATTCAACAGATGATTAAGTTATAATTTAGAATGTAAAATTACGAAAGGAAAAAGAAAATGTTAAAAGATCTTAAAGAATTTTTGCTCCGCGGTAACGTTGTAGACCTTGCTGTCGGTGTGATCATTGCATCTGCTTTTGGAGCTATCGTAACTTCATTTGTTAATGATATCATCACTCCACTCCTATTGAACCCAGCCTTGGAAGCTGCGAAAGTACAAAACATCGCTGAGCTTGCATGGAATGGTGTTACATATGGTAAATTCTTGAGTGCTGTTATCAACTTCCTTGTAGTTGGTACTGTTCTATTCTTTGTGATTAAAGCAATGGAAAAAGCTCAAAATCTTCGTAAAAAAGAAGAAGTTGCTGAAGAAGCACCTGCAGGTCCAACTGAGTTGGAAGTTCTTCAAGAAATCAAAGCTCTTCTTGAGAAAAAATAATCATATAGAGGATTCGGTTCAATACTGAATCCTTTTTTTATTCTCCTTTGCTGAGCTTAGAAAAAACTTGAGTTCAGCTCTCTTTTTTGATATAATAATTAAAGTTTCCACCCTTAGTGTAATGGATATCACGTAAGATTCCGGTTCTTGAGATGGGGGTTCGATTCCCTCAGGGTGGATAGATGTAAACAAACAGCGAAGTCGCTGTTTTTTTCTGTATTAATCTTGTCTTTGAATATAGATCATTGATACCAACGAAAGTAAAATAACTCCAAGTCCGATGATTAAAAAGGAAACTAATTGCACACTTGGTAAAAATGTCATTACACCTTTCGCAATCGGCATAAAGAGAATTGCCAGTGTAAAAATGGTACTCAATACCCTCCCCAGATAGTCTCCATCAATCTTGGTTTGTACCTGAGTAAAGAAGTGAATATTAAAAATTGTCATAAATAATTCACAAACTAGGTTTCCTAAAAAAGTAAGAAAATTTGGCAGTGGTAAGCCCATCATGAAAACTCCTACTCCTGTTAAAATCAATAAGAACAAAAGTGTATTCATACTAGATTTAAATTTATTTGCTATCAGTGCTCCGATGATTGAGCCAATCGCACCCATGGTTAAGATAGTCGCATAGGCTCCCTCTACACCATAGAGTTTATTTGAAAAAGGAAGCAAAAACTCAAAAGCTGCAAAAAAGAAATTCACACTTGAAGCCACTAACAAGAGAAAGAAAATTTCCTTTTGATGCCTGATATAGTGCAAGCCATCTTTGATATCCGCAAAAATATCTTTTCCAGTAAAAGGTTTCTGCTCTTGAACCTTTGGTTCTTCTTTTGGAAGTAAAGCAACCAGAACAAAAGCGATGAAAAAGGTCAGCGCATCCAGTAAAAGAGTCGCATGGAGGCTTGCGAATTGTAAAACGATGAAGGAGAGCACAGGAGAACTTACAGCAACAACCTGCAAGACTAACTCTAAACGAGCATTATAGGTCACAATCTCGTCTTTCTCTACAACCTCAGTTATAATGGCCTTATTGGCTGTACGAGAAAATGCAAAGGCAACCGCCTGAACAATATTAGCAAAAATCAAAGCGCCAATCATCCAGCTATCATTTCTGATAAAAGAAATAGCTAAACAGAGAATCCCACAAACCAAGTCTGTTGTCATCAAAATCTTGCGACGAGAAAAACGGTCTGAAATCACTCCACCCAAAGGATTGACTAGAATGGATGTGACGAGTTCAGAGATCTGATAAATTCCAAGAACGGTTTGTCCTATCGTTCCCATTGATGCCAACCAAACACTGTTTCCATAATCATAGAGCATATTTCCTATCTTGTTTATAGCTCCACGACTAATTAACTGTACTGCGTATCGATTCATAAAAACTCCTCTCAAATTTTGAAACTATTGTATCAAAACTTGGAGGAGTTTCTCATTTTTCCCTTATTTGGGAAATTAATTTTTGACAAATTGATCGTAATGTTCCTGATAGTAGGCTACTTACTCTGGAAGATCTAGTAGGTCAAAAATACGCATGGCCTCTTTCATCTGCTTACAGCCTTCTTTACACTGTCCCTTCTGATAAAGGGCAAAGCCTTTAAGAAAGTGGAAAACATTACGCTCATAGAGTTTGATGCTCTTACCTATGATCTTCTCTATATAAGCTTCAAAGTAGCTGGAATTTTTAAAAGCAAGATGTTCTAAACAATGCTGGTAACAATTAAGGGCTAAAATCAAGACCAGTTTTCGATGGCGTCCAATTTCTTTGTAGAAATCCTCCCTCTCCATCACTTCTCTACCAAGGCGAGTAACATATTCCACATCATAAAAGCTATAGAGATTGCCAAAGAGGATCAACTCATACATGGTCCATTCATCTGTTTGGAAAAGATAATCTGCCACCTCATCCAGATCATCTTGCTTCATAGTGAAGCTAGCATCTCTTTGACAAATCAGACCTTGTAACAAAATCCAGTTCAGCTCAAAATAGAGGGGATTTGTTGAACTCTTAGCTTTTTCAAGTTGTTCTTCTTGAAGTTTTTGAAAACCTGCAATATCATTTGAGTAGTATAGCGGAATAATCTGAGCCATCAAGCTGACATGCTCATGATGTTGAAAATTTCTAGTCTTATCCATAAAATTCTCAATCGTCACGTGAATATTATCTAATATTTCAAAGAAACGAGATGCAGCCAGATCCGACTCCCCCAATTCAAAGCGGGATAATTGGGAGGTCGAACAGGCCTCTCCTGCAGCTTCTTTTAGAGAGTAATTTTTACTGATTCGAAATTCACGAAAGACTTTTCCAAGATTTTCCATCTTACACCTGCTCCGATAATTCTTCCCACTCAAGCATAGCTTCTTCCTGACGGTGGCTGATTTTATCCAGCTCTGCCTGCAATTCCATGAGTTTATCTGCATCATTGGTGGTATGCATTTGTTCAGAGATAGCTTGGGCTTGCGTTTCCAGTTCTTCGATTTCTGCCTCTAGGTTTTCGATTTGTCTCATCAACTTACGAAGTTCTTTTTGACTCTCTTTTTGGGCTTGATAGTCATTAACTGGAGAAGCTTCTTTTTCTTGGCTATAAGCCGCCGCTTCTTCCTCTTGACTAGTTGCCAGCTCTGTTTTTTTCTCAACATAATAGTCATAATCTCCCAAATAGAGGGTAGAACCATTTTCGGACAATTCCAGAACATGTGTAGCTACTCGATTGATAAAATAACGGTCATGGCTGACAAATAGAAGAGTCCCATCAAAGTCAATCAAGGCATTTTCCAGAACTTCCTTACTATCAATATCCAAATGGTTGGTCGGCTCGTCAAGAATCAGGAAGTTATTATTTTCCATTGATAGTTTAGCCAGTAACAAGCGAGCTTTCTCTCCACCTGAAAGCATGCCAACTGATTTCTTAACATCATCACCTGAGAATAGAAAGGCACCTAGGCGATTTCGGATTTCCACTTCTGGCGTTAATCTAAAATCATTCCAAAGTTCATCTAAAACTGTATTGCTTGGTGTCAACTTACTTTGAGTTTGGTCATAGTAGCCAACTTCAACATTCGCACCGAAACGCTTCTCACCCTTTATAAAAGGGATCTGATCAACAATAGACTTGATAAAGGTTGTCTTTCCAATCCCATTCGGACCTACAACTGCTACTGCATTCATCTTACGAAGGTCGAGGTTGATAGGCTCTGATAATATTTCACCATCATAGCCAATAGCAGCATTTTCAACTGTCAAAACGACATTACCAGATACCCTATCAGAATGGAAGGTCATATTAGCTGATTTCTTACCAGCTTCAGGCTTGTCCAAACGCTCCATTTTCTCCAGTTGCTTGCGTCGAGATTGAGCACGTTTGGTTGTTGATGCTCGAACAAGATTTCGGTTAACAAAGTCTTCTAAGGCAGCAATTTCCTTCTGCTGCTTTTCGTAATTTTTAGCTTCAGTTGCGAGCTTCTGCTCCTTCTGCTCAACAAAACTTGAGTAGTTTCCTACATATCTGTCCAAAGAATGTTTGGTTAAGTCGAGTGTTATGGTCGCAACCTTATTGAGGAAATAACGGTCGTGGCTGACGATAATTAAAGCACCACTGTAGTTGACCAAATAGTTTTCTAACCAGGCAATCGTTTCAATATCTAGATGGTTAGTCGGCTCGTCCAAGACCAAGAGATTAGGCTTTTCAAGGAGCATTTTGGCAAGGGCTAAACGAGTATTTTGACCACCAGATAACTCTGCAATTTTCATCTGCCACATAGACTCTTCAAACTTGAAACCATTTAAGATAGCACGGATATCAGCTTCGTATGTAAATCCTCCAGCCTGACGAAAATTTTCTGATAGGCGATCATAGTCTGACATGAGTTTATCAAGTTCTGCTCCAGTCTTTTCCCCCATCTCCAACTCCATCTGGCGAAGTTGTCTTTCAGTACGACGCAAGTCATCAAATACATGTAGCATTTCATCGTAAATGGTGTTCTCAGACTCAAAACGGCTATCCTGTGCTAGATATGAGAGAGAAATATCTTTTTTCTTATTGATTTCACCCGTGGTTGGCTCCTCTTCTCCAACCAATATCTTGAGCAAAGTAGACTTCCCAGCACCATTTTTTCCAACGAGGGCAATACGGTCTCTTTCATCTACTTGTAGGTTTATATTATCAAAAAGAACCTCTCCTGCAAAAGAACGTTCAATTTTATTAGCTTGTAAAATAATCATGTAACTATTTTACTATCTTTTTCCATTTTTAACAATTCTAACTAAAAAAGTTCGAGCTTTTCACCCGAACTTTTTATATTAGTAACCGATGCCTCCACGGAATGTGCGAGCCATATCTTTTAAATCATAGTTTTTAGAAGATGTATCGATAGTCCATTTACCATCTTTCTTAGTCATTTTAATTTCATACCCTTCTCTTTTCATATTATCACTAGTATCAAGAGGAGTTGAGTCAAATTGGCTTGGTGCATTCTCTAAAATGTATTTCTCGCCAGCTTTCATAGCTTCTGAGTAGTTACTGTATTTACCTTTATTTTCTTCATAGAATTTACGGCTTAATTCATGAACATTCAAATTGTCTAAGTCAATTGTTTCAGGTCTTACATAAATAACCGCGTAGTCTGGTAGGTAAGTTTTTACTTTATAATCAACTTTTGCTCTTTTAGCATTGGCTTTGATATATGCTTCTGCAAAGGTACGAAGTTCTGCATCAGAAGGCTTGTAGTTATAGAATCCTTTACCAAATGACTCGATAAATTTCTTAATGAATTCTTCTCGGTCAGTCTTCACATCATTTGAGATACCATCTGTTTCATTAGAAGACTTCTTATCATCAGATTTTTTATCTTCAGATTTCTTGTCTTCGGACTTATCTGATTTTTTATCATCGAGTGCGACAATTTGAGTTTTTTCATTAGTGAAACTTACGTTTGATGCTCCTCCAGTGTTTTCTCCATCAAGAAAAACAGCATCAACATATTTTTTCATTGCTTCTTTCGCTTCATCGATATGATCTTCATATTTACTTGGATCAACCTTGATAGCTACGTCATTATTCTCTTTTGCATTTTCTTTTACATCTTCATAAAAGCTTGGTGCAAAGTGAAGCTCATATTTAGCATCCTTATCAACTTCGTAAACAACATAACCAGCTACACTCTTACCTTTAGAGAGGCTATCCCCATAGTCCATAAATTTAGTTTTACTATCTGATTCATAAACTTGGATTGGTTCAACCTTCTCATCTTTTTCATTGTAGAGTGTGATATCTCTGTTTGTAAAACTAAACTTTTTATCACGATTATTTTTAATTTCTACTTGAAGAGCAAGATAGTGAGAAGAAGAATCTTCATCTTTGGGCAAAACATACATTCCATCTTTAACCGAAACTTCAAAGTTGGAGTTTGATGCAGTACCGTTATCGCTTGCTTTTTTGTTTGATCCACAAGCAACTAGCGCTAATACTGATAAAACTAAAGCAGAATGCTTAAGAATTTTGTTCATAAATAGAAAATCTCCTTTAATTATTTATTATATTCTACCATACACAATATAAAAGTCAAAATAGAAACCGAAATTATTAAAAATATCTTAAATTTATGTAATATTTTCTACTTTTTTTAAAGAAATTTATTTGATACATTAAAGAATTTCCTTATGTATCAAGTGATAAACAGAAATATTCTTAACACTTGATTTTTTACAAAATATTCATTTATTCATTACAAATTTACATTTTGCCTCTGTCTACGATTAATGAATTTTGTAAAAAAATAATATAAACTTAAAAATATAATCAAATTTTGAAGTACCTAAATAAAAGTAAATTTCTTACATTTTAACTCATGCTAACGTTTTACTAAAACTTCAAATCGTGGTATAATGTAAGCGATTAGATTATATATTAAAGGAGATTTCCTATGTCTTACCAAGAAAACTACCAAAAATGGGTTGATTTCGCAGAACTTCCAGATTACCTTCGTCAAGATTTGGAAAACATGGACGAGAAAACTAAAGAAGACGCATTCTATACCAATCTTGAATTTGGTACTGCTGGTATGCGTGGACTGATTGGTGCTGGTACTAACCGCATTAATATCTACGTTGTTCGTCAAGCAACCGAAGGTTTGGCTCGTTTGATTGAGTCAAAAGGTGGAAACGAAAAAGAACGTGGTGTAGCCATCGCTTATGATAGCCGTCACTTCTCTCCAGAATTTGCCTTTGAATCTGCAGCAGTTCTTGCTAAACACGGTATTAAATCTTATGTTTTTGAAAGTCTCCGTCCAACACCAGAACTTTCATTTGCTGTTCGTCACCTCAACTGCTTCGCAGGTATCATGATTACTGCTAGCCACAACCCTGCTCCATTTAATGGTTACAAGGTTTACGGAGAAGACGGTGGTCAAATGCCTCCACATGATGCGGACGCTTTGACTACCTACATCCGTGCTATCGAAAATCCATTTGCTGTTGAAGTTGCTGATGTAGAATCTGAAAAAGCATCTGGTTTGATTGAAGTTATTGGCGAAGCAGTCGATACCGAATACCTCAAAGAAGTTAAAGATGTGAACATCAACCCAGCTTTGATTGAAGAGTTTGGTAAGGACATGAAGATTGTCTACACTCCACTTCATGGTACTGGTGAAATGTTGGCTCGCCGTGCTCTTGCGCAAGCAGGATTCGACTCAGTTCAAGTCGTAGAAGCTCAAGCAACTCCAGACCCTGACTTCTCAACTGTTAAATCTCCAAACCCAGAAAGTCAAGCAGCCTTTGCTCTTGCAGAAGAACTTGGTCGCCAAGTAGGGGCTGATGTGCTTGTCGCAACTGATCCTGACGCTGACCGTGTCGGTGTTGAAGTCCTTCAAAAAGACGGAAGCTACCTCAACCTTTCAGGTAACCAAATCGGTGCCATCATGGCTAAGTACATTTTGGAAGCTCACAAAAATGCTGGTACACTTCCTGAAAATGCAGCCCTTTGCAAATCTATCGTATCAACTGACTTGGTAACTAAGATTGCTGAAAGCTACGGCGCAACTATGTTCAACGTCTTGACTGGTTTCAAATTTATCGCTGAAAAAATCCAAGAATTCGAAGAAAAACACAACCACACTTACATGATGGGATTTGAAGAAAGCTTTGGTTACTTGATTAAACCATTCGTGCGTGATAAAGATGCTATCCAAGCTGTTCTTGTCGTTGCTGAACTTGCTGCCTACTACCGCTCTCGTGGTTTGACTCTTGCAGATGGTATCGAAGAAATCTACAAAGAGTACGGCTACTATGCTGAAAAAACAATCTCTGTTACTCTTTCTGGTGTTGACGGTGCTGAGCAAATCAAAGCAATTATGGCTAAATTCCGTGAAAATGGTCCAAAAGAATTTAACGCAACAGCAGTTTCAACCACTGAAGACTTCAAAGCACAAACATCTACTGCAGCTGATGGCACTGTAACAACCTTGACAACTCCTCCAAGTGATGTATTGAAATACACTCTTGCAGATGGTTCATGGATTGCAGTTCGTCCTTCAGGTACAGAACCAAAAATCAAGTTCTACATTGCAGTTGTTGGTGAAAGCAACGAAGATTCACAAGCTAAGATTGCTAACATCGAAGCTGAAATCAATGCCTTTGTAAAATAAAGCAACTATATAAAGGTCGGGAAAAATCCTGACCTTTATTCTTGATGATGAAGTAAAAGCTGACTGTAATTTATGTCTTCTTTTAGCTCTTTTGAGCAAAACTTCAGTTTCTATATTTTTAAAGACACAGGAATATAGGACTAGAAAATCAGACTTAGTTTACTGATTTCTGCACCACCATCTATTCGCGTATCAAAACTGAGCAATTTTAGAAACTTTATGGCATACTAGACATATCAATGAAAGCGAGGTAATCTCATGGAACAATTTTTAGAAAACATCAAAGATCTTGAAGTTACAACTGTAGCGCGTGCTCAAGAAGCACTTGACAATCAAGAAACAGCAACTTTCTTTATCGGACGCAAAACTTGTCCTTATTGCCGTAAATTTGCTGGTACATTGGCTGGTGTGGTGGCTGAATCCAAAGCGCACATCTACTTCATCAATAGCGAAGAGCCAAGTCAACTTGAAGCTTTACAAGACTTCCGCTCACGCTATGAAATCCCTACTGTACCAGGATTCGTCCATGTTGCAAATGGACAAATCAATGTCCGTTGCGACTCTTCAATGTCAGCTCAAGAAATCAAAGAATTTGCTGGCTTGTAAAATAGTCTATAAAAAAGAAGGCTTGTGCCTTCTTTTTTATATATCCGTCAATGGTGTTGCAGTGTCTGGTGAAGTATCGTAAACTTGAAAGTCTACTCCAACTCCAAGATCTGCTTGAGCTAACTGATTAACCATGGTCATGTGGGCCAGCTCTTTGATATTATTTTCCTTGGACAAATGGCCTAGGTAAATCTTCTTGGTACGATTACCTAGTGTGCGAATCATAGCATCTGCTCCATCTTCATTTGAGAGGTGACCAAGGTCAGACAAGATACGCTGTTTAAGTCGCCAAGCATAAGATCCAGCTCGCAGGATTTCAACATCATGATTTGACTCGATCAGGTAGCCATCTGCGTTCTCCACAATGCCAGCCATTCGGTCACTAACATAGCCCGTATCCGTCAGCATGACAAAGCTCTTATCATCCTTCATAAAACGATAAAACTGTGGCGCGACTGCATCATGACTCACACCGAAACTCTCGATATCGATGTCACCAAAGGTTTTGGTTTTTCCCATCTCGAAAATATGCTTTTGAGATGAGTCAACCTTACCGAGATACTTACTATTTTCCATAGCCTGCCAAGTTTTCTCATTGGCATAAAGATCCATGCCGTACTTACGAGCCAGAACGCCCACACCGTGGATATGGTCTGAATGTTCATGCGTAATCAAGATAGCGTCTAAATCCTCTGGTTTACGATTGATTTCACTCAAAAGGCTTGTAATTTTTTTGCCAGATAGGCCCGCATCTACTAAAATTTTCTTTTTTGGTGTTTCCAAGTAAAATGAATTTCCACTGGAACCCGATGCTAAAATACTGTATTTAAAACCGATATCACTCATTCTAGTCTTCTAGTTCATCCTCCCAAATCTCTTCTTTCACGGCATCCTTATCGTATGGCAGTACGATAGTAAAGGTTGAACCCTTACCGTATTCACTCTTAGCCCAGATAAATCCATTATGTTGTTTGACGATTTCTTTAGCAATAGCAAGTCCTAGACCAGTACCACCTTGAGCACGACTTCTTGCCTTGTCAACACGATAAAAACGGTCAAAAATCTTTGGTAGATCTTCTTTAGGAATCCCAAGCCCTTGGTCCGAAATTGATAAAATCATCTGATCATCTGTAGTCTTCATGCTTACAGTGATTTTTCCACCATCTGGTGAATACTTGATAGCATTATTCAGGATATTGTCAATCACCTGGGTCATCTTATCCGTATCAATCTCAATCCAAACAGAGTTAATCGGATAATCTCTCACCAACTCGTACTTCTTCTCCTCATCCTGACTTTTCATTTTATCAAAACGATTGAGAATAAAGGTGATAAAGGCAGTAAAGTTAATCAACTCAACATCCAAGTGACTGGTCTCATTGTCGATCCGTGAGAGGTGCAAGAGGTCCGTCACCATCCGCATCATACGATTGGTTTCATCCAGAGAAACCTTGATAAAATCTGGAGCAACTGGTTCTGTTAGGGCTCCTTCGTCCAAGGCCTCAAGATAGGATTTTACACTGGTCAAGGGTGTACGCAACTCATGACTAACGTTAGAAACGAAAAGCCTTCTCTCACGTTCTTCCTTCTCTTGTTCAGTCGTATCATGTAGAACTGCTACTAAACCAGAGATAAAGCCAGACTCTCTACGAATCAAGGCAAAACGCACGCGCAAGCTGATATACTCGCCATTCACATTTTGGGAATAAATCATCAATTCAGGACTTTGGGTAATGAGATCTCTCAGCTCATACTCTTCTTCAATCTTGAGCAACTCTAAGATATTTTGATTAAGAGCATCATCCTTTTCAACTCCAAGTTGTTTCTTGGCCATGTCATTAATCATGATAATTTGACCACGACGATTGGTCGCAAGTACTCCGTCTGTCATGTAGGACAAGATACTATGCAACCTTTTACTCTCTTGTTCCAGATTTTCTTGAGTCAAACGGATTACTTCTGACAAATCATTAAGATTGTTAGTGATATTGGTAATCTCTGAACTTCCCTGCATATCCAAAACCTGAGAATAATCACCAGCAATCAAATCCTTAACCTTCTGGTTTAGCTGTCTAAGGCGAATATTATCACGACGGCTCTCAAGTAAGAGAAAAGTCACCAGCAAAATAAAGCCAATTAGGATGAGGATATAGATAAAGTCACTCGTCAAAATTGTTTGTCTAATTACTTCAATCATTATTTCTCATATAATATCCTACTCCACGACGAGTTAGGATGTATTCAGGTCTACTTGGTGTGTCTTCGATCTTCTCGCGCAAACGTCTAATTGTTACATCAACTGTACGGACATCTCCAAAATAGTCATATCCCCAAACAGTTTCAAGAAGATGTTCTCGGGTAATAACTTGACCAAGATGAGAAGCTAAATGATGTAAGAGTTCGAATTCACGGTGGGTTAGGTCTAACTCTTCACCATATTTCTTAGCCACGTAGGCATCGGGTAAAATCTCCAAATCGCCAATCTGCAGACTTTGTAATTTCGTTTCAGGTTCTTGGTTATCAACTGAAACAATATCTGTACGACGGAGAAGAGCTTTAACACGGGCCTGTAGTTCACGATTTGAAAATGGCTTGGTTACATAGTCATCCGCTCCAAGTTCAAGCCCAATAACCTTATCAAACTCGCTGTCCTTTGCTGAAAGCATGATAATAGGAACACTACTTGTCTTACGAATAGTTTTTGCAACTTCAAGTCCATCAATCTCTGGAAGCATCAAATCCAAGATAATAATATCTGGTTGCTCAGCTTCAAATTGTTCAAGAGCTTCACGACCATTAAAAGCAGTTACAACTTCATAACCTTCCTTGGTCATATTAAATTTTATAATATCTGAGATGGGTTTTTCATCATCTACAATTAGTATTTTTTTCATTTAGTCACCTTTTTCCTTATCTCATTATACCAAAAAAATGTAAAGAAGACACGAAAGACCGATACTAGCAGCTTCTTTTCAAGTAGGCTTGCCAAATCTTTTGCTGAGGTTTAGCTAGGGGATAATTGATAAATTCTTCCGGACTTAACCAAAGGACTTCTCTATCTGCATATTCCTGTGTTTCAGTAACTCGGCCTGCAATTATCTGGATATGCCATTTACGATGGCTAAAAATGTGCTTGACCTCTTCAAATCGTAGATCTTGCCAATCAACTTCAAGATCATAGTCCTGTTCAAAACTCTCCTGTGGAGATGGTCCAAGCTGTAAAATTGATTCCGCTACTTGACTAAAAAGATCCAAATCTTGATTTTGGTCTGAGAAGTCATCAACTTCAATCAAGGGAAAATGCCAAAATCCAGCCAAGAGTTTTTCACTCTCATTCTTTTCTAATAAAAACTGACCCTGACTATTTTGTACTACAAGAGCCTTTAGATAAATAGGGATTGGCTTTTTCTTTGGAGCCTTGATAGGATAGCGATCCATGGTCCCATGTTGGTAAGCAGCACTGAACTCCTTAACAGGACTCTCCTCCGGTCTTGGATTAACAGGAGCCTCAATATCTGAACCTAAATCCATCAAAGCCTGATTGAAATCACCTGGACGATCAGGGTCTATCAGAACTTCCATCATCGCTTGAAATATTTTTCGATTGCTAGGATTTCCAATATCATGATTGACTTCAAACAAACGTGCCAAAACACGCATGACATTGCCGTCTACTGCAGGCTGTGGAAGGTTAAAGGCAATACTAGAAATTGCACCAGCTGTATAAGGACCAATCCCTTTTAAGCTTGAAATACCTTCATAAGTGGACGGAAACTTGCCTTCAAATTCATTCATAATCTGTTGAGCGGCTTTTTGCATATTGCGGACACGAGAATAATAGCCAAGTCCTTCCCAGGCTTTTAATAAGCGCTCCTCAGATGCATCTGCTAAGCTCTCTACAGTCGGAAACCAGTCTAAAAAACGTTCATAATAGGGAATGACGATATCAACTCGAGTCTGCTGCAACATAATTTCAGATACCCAGATATGATATGGATTCTTACTCCGTCTCCAAGGTAAATCACGCTTGTTTTCGTCATACCAGGATAATAATTTTTGACGGAAAGAGAGAATCTTGTCCTCTTCCCACATGGTCACACCATATTTCTCCAAATCTAACATATTTATAGTATAGCATAACCTTTTAGGATACTCAAAAAATCAAGATAGGGCTTGTTAAAACACTCTCTTAAACTCTATTAGAAAATTAGCAATTTAGCCTTTACAAACCAGCTGCTTCTATCATTTTCCCTACTTTTTTGATATAATAAATTTAATGATTCTTCAAAGGAGGCATCTATGCGTTTTAATCAATTCAGTTACTATCCTGTAAGCCAGCAAGAAGCTTTACGGGAATTATCCAGCCTTGGATTCAAGCTTGACCAATCAAATTCTGCGAAAGAACTGTTTAAAGCTTTTGTTAGAACTTGCTTTTTCAATTACAAAAATACAGATTATCCCCTCTCAACTTTAGCTGTTGATAAAGAAACTGATCTGCTCACTTTCTTCAATTCTGATCGTGAATTAACTGCAGAAATTTTCTATACTGTTGCCTTTCAGTTGCTTGGTTTCAGTTACTTGACAGACTTTGAAGACGGTCTTGTTTTTCACAAAGAAACAGCATTCCCTATTGTATACGGAGATTTGATTGACAATCTCTATCAACTCCTTAACACGCGCACTAAAAAGGGAAATACCTTGATCGATCAATTGGTTAGCGACGGTCTTATCCCTGAGGACAACTCTTACCACTACTTCAATGGCAAGAGTTTGGCAACCTTTTCTGCAAACAATGCTATTCGGGAAGTTGTTTATGTAGAAAGTCGTATTGATTCTGATAATGATGGCCTACCTGACCTCGTCAAAGTCAACATCATCCGTCCGTCTTACCATGGCAAAATTCCAGCTGTTATGACGGCAAGTCCTTACCATCAAGGAACCAATGATAAAGCAAGCGATAAAGCTCTTTACAAAATGGAAGCTGAGCTAGAAGTCAAGGAAGCACATGAAATTTCTCTAGAAAAACCAACATTAGACTTGGTTGAACCTGTTGGAGAAGCTGAACTTGTTTCAGAAGCTGAAGAAAGACTCACTCATATCAATAGCAGTTACACACTTAACGACTACTTCCTTCCAAGAGGATTTGCAAATATCTACGTATCTGGTCTTGGAACCAAGGATTCTCAAGGTCAAATGACCAACGGAGATTACCGACAAGTTGAAGCCTATAAAAATGTCATTGATTGGCTCAATGGTCGTTGTCGTGCCTTCACAGACCACAGTCGTAAACGTCAGGTCAAGGCTGACTGGTCAAATGGAAAAGTTGCAACTACTGGTCTTTCTTATCTAGGAACAATGTCTAATGGTCTTGCCACTACAGGAGTTGATGGTTTAGAAGTCATTATTGCTGAAGCAGGGATTTCATCATGGTACAACTATTACCGTGAAAATGGTCTTGTGACAAGCCCAGGTGGCTATCCTGGGGAGGACTTCGATTCATTAGATGAATTAACTTATTCTCGTAATCTCTTAGCTGGTGACTATATCCGTGGAAACGAGGCTCATAAAGCTTCTATAGAAGAACTGAAGAAAAATCTAGACCGTAAAACTGGGGATTATAACCAATTTTGGCATGACAGAAACTACCTACTCAATGCTGAAAAAGTTAAGGCTGAAGTTGTCTTTACACACGGTTCACAAGACTGGAATGTAAAACCACTTCATGTCTATCAAATGTTCAATGCTCTTCCAAGCAATATTAAGAAACATCTCTTTTATCATAACGGTGCCCATGTTTATATGAACAACTGGCAGTCTATTGATTTCCGTGAATCCATGAATGCTCTTTTGACGCAGAAATTATTGGGTCAAAACACTGACTACCAACTTCCAAGAGTCGTTTGGCAAGACAATACAGCTCCTCAAACATGGATGACTCTTGAAGATTTTGGAAATCAAACTGACCAAAAAACTTTCACATTAGGTACCGAAGAAGCTGTCATTGAAAACCACTATCAAGACTCAGACTTTGAACGTTTTGGAAAGACCTACCAAACCTTTAACAATGAACTCTATCAAGGGAAAGTCAATCAGGTAACTATTGACCTGCCAGTGACAGAAGACCTTCATCTTAATGGGCGTGTTAAACTAAACCTCCGTCTCAAATCAAGTACAAATAAAGGCTTACTATCTGCACAACTTCTCGAACTTGGTCAAAAGAAATACCTACAACCGTATCCAGGAGTCTTGTCTGCTCGTACTATTGATAATGGTCGTTACCACATGCTGGAAAATCTTTGCGAGCTACCATTTAGCCCAAATGCACAGCGCGTTATCACCAAAGGCCATCTCAATCTTCAAAATCGTCATGATTTATTGAAAATTGAGGAAGTTAAACCGGATGAATGGATGGAATTTCAATTTGAACTCCAACCAACTATTTACAAACTAAAAGAAGGCGATACAGTACGTCTCGTTCTTTATACTACAGACTTTGAGATTACTGTACGTGACAATACAGACTATCACTTGACTGTCGACCTTGCACAGTCCAATCTTGAGATACCTTTTCAAAGGGAGGTAACTGTAGATGAACAAAGCCGAGCAAAGACACCAGCTCATCCGAGCCCTAATCACTAAACAAAAAATTCATACCCAAACTGAATTACAAGAACTACTGATTGAAAACGGAGTACAGGTCACACAAGCAACACTTTCAAGAGACATTAACCTGATGAATCTTTCTAAGATTCGTGAAGGTGAACACTCCTATTATTCAATCAACACTGGCTCTACATCCAAGTGGGAAAAACGGCTAGAAGTCTATATGGAGGAAGCCCTCTACATGATGCAACCCGTCCAACACCAAGTTGTTATCAAAACCTATCCAGGTTTGGCACAATCCTTCGGATCTATCTTGGACGCCCTAAATTTTCCTGAAATAGTCGCTACTATCTGTGGAAATGATGTCTGTTTGGTTATCTGCGAGGATAAGGAGCAAGCTCAATCTTGCTTTGAACGCCTCAAACAATTTGCACCACCTCTATTTTTTGATCGGTAACAAAAACCCGTGATGACTTTCATCACGGGTTTATTTTATGATTTGCTATTTTCAGCTTGCTTTTTAGTTCTTGCTAGTCTCAAAGCTCTATTTGGATTGAGGCGATTAAACAGTTCTTCTAACTTCTTCTCATTCCAGACATCTGCTGCAGAAACAAAATTTCCATCAGCATCACGGAAAGATATCGGTTTATCTCCCATAGCTATCTCCTAGTCCACAAATTCAAACTCAAACTTACCGATACGAACCAAATCTCCATCCTTGGCGCCACGGGCACGGAGAGCTTCATCAACTCCCATGCCACGCAACTGACGAGCAAACTTCATAACAGACTCATCACGGTCAAAGTTAGTCATGTTAAAGAGTTTGATGAGTTTTTCACCTGAAAGTACCCAAGTTGCATCATCATCACGACTAATTTCAAATGGTTTTTCTTCTTCATCAAAGCCATAATAAACTTCTTCTTCCATTTCTGACTCGTCATAAAGAAGGAATTCTGGAGTCTTATCAAGAAGATCTGCTGTTGCATCTAGTAAAGGTGCTAAACCTTGTTTGGTCAAACCTGATATTGGGAAGATTGCTGGTAATTCCTCGAACTCATCAAAGTTAGTTGCCAATTTTTTCTTGAATTCTTCGAGATTTTCTTGACTCTCTGGCATATCCATCTTATTAGCGACAATGATTTGGGGACGCTCCATCAGACGAAGGTTATAAGATTCCAACTCCTTGTTAATAGCTAGATAATCTTCGTAAGGATCGCGACCTTCACTGGCTGACATATCGATGATGTGAAGGATAACGCGAGTACGCTCAATATGGCGAAGGAACTGAGTTCCCAAGCCCACGCCTTGACTAGCACCTTCAATCAATCCAGGTAGGTCTGCCACTGCAAAGGACTCCCCTGATTGGGTACGGACCATACCAAGATTAGGAACGATTGTTGTAAAGTGGTAGGCACCAATTTTAGGTTTTGCAGAGGTAATTACACTGAGCAGAGTTGATTTTCCAACTGAAGGGAATCCAACCAAACCAACATCAGCAAGAATCTTAAGTTCTAACTGTAATTCACGTTCTTGACCAGGTTCTCCATTTTCTGAGATTTCTGGCGCAGGATTTTTAGGTGTTGCAAAACGGATATTTCCGCGACCACCACGACCACCGTGAGCAACAATAAACTCTTGGCCGTGCTCAATCAAGTCAGTGATAACTTTTCCAGTTTCTGCATCACGTACAGTTGTACCTTGAGGCACTCGAACAATCAAGTCCTCTGCTCCTCTACCATGCATTCCTTTGGTCATCCCTTTTTCACCCGATTGGGCTTTGAAATGACGATTGTAACGGAAGTCCATCAGGGTACGTAAACCTTCATCTACAACAAAGACAACGTTACCACCACGGCCTCCATCACCTCCCCATGGACCGCCATTAGGGACGTATTTTTCACGGCGAAAGGCAACCATCCCATCGCCACCATTTCCAGCCTTGACCTTGATCTTGGCTGTATCTAAAAACATACTCATATTCTTTTCTCACTCTAAAAAGGGCTGGGAAATCCCAGTCACCAACTATTACAACTTGCTAGAAAATCTAGCATTTTAAAATCTGCTAAATACACCTATGGCTGTAGCAAAGATACCTGCTAGGGTTACAAATAACATAATCAAAACGACAAACATTGTTAGTTTTTCAAAGAAAGTTTTTTTACGTTTCCCATTATCACCAAATGCCATTTTTTCTCCTTTACTATTCTTAAAATTCATCTGATACAGGAGCGATTGCCCACAAAATCAAGTAAGCAATAAGTCCAGCACCATAACAGAAAGCTAGAACTCCCCAAATCACACGTACAATTGTAGGATCAATATCAAAATAATTAGCTAAACCAGCGCATACACCACCGATTTTTTGATCTCTACCACTTCTCATAAATTTCTTTTTCATTTTTTTCCTTTCTTTGATTCGATTAATCGTTCAAATATTTTCTTAAATGACTCAACTGTTTTCTAGAAGCCTTCAACATACGTCTTGAACCCTTGACTGGCATAGACACTGCTTGTTGTGGTATATAGAATACTGTCTTTAAAATGCGTTTCGTAACAGGTTCATCTGCAGTCAATTCTTTTTCAAAATTATTTGAAATAATAACATCTAGATAGAATTCATGCACTCTCTTAGCAAAATTCTCAGCCGAAATTTCATACAATTTTTCAGCCAAAAGTTTCTCATCCATCTTTGGAGTTGCAATTAAAGCTTCTAAAATAGCCCCTGCTAGATCTCTCTCTTCATAATAAAGCGTTCCAAACATTTTATGATTGATGAGGTTATCAAGATAGGGATTTCCATGAGCTATTACCGGAGTCTTACTTGCAAGACTTTCAAGATAGGTCAAGCCTTGAGTTTCACTAGTTGAAGCTGAGATAAAGAAGTCAGCCGCCTTATAATAGAGCGCTGTCTCACTCGGGGCAACCATACCAGTAAAGATAACAGAATCTTGAATCTTTAAATCTGATGCTTGCTCCTTGAGATTTTCCAGATAAGGACCATCTCCAGCTACGACTAATTTAACATTTTGCTCTTCTTTTAGAACATCTGGAAATGCTGCCAGAACGGCTTGAATGTTCTTCTCGTAAGAAACACGCGAAAGGCTAAGAAGCATCTTTTCATCTTCCTTAATACCTAGTTTAACCCGTAAGTCTGCGATATGTTCTGGTCCAATCTCTGGTCGTTCAAACTTGGCTAGCTCAATCCCTGTAGGAATAACACGCTTTTCAACTTTGACCTTATAATCTGATAGAAGGTCGCGCACAATTTCACTCGGACAAATCACACCATCAACATCATGAAGGAAGCCCCTCACAAGATACTTGACCATACCTGGACGAATCAACATCCCTTTAGCGATATAGTGAACATAATCCTCGTACTGGGTATGATAGGTATGTATAACAGGGATTTTCAACTCACGCGCTATCCAAATCCCTAATAAACCAAGAGAAAATTCGGTCTGCGTATGAATAATATCCAGCTTGTATTGCTTTGCTATCTCAAGAGCTTTCGTAAATCCACGATAGGCGAAACGACGATCCTTAAAGGCAAAGAAAGGAACACTAGGGATACGGATAATCTGCCAGTCTTCATAACGATTAACATCCTTGTCTGTTGTTGTAAAGATAAAGACGGCATGGCCTTGCTTTTCAAGTTCTGTTTTTAAGGTTCGAATACTGGTCGCAACACCCGAGACCTGCGGGAAATAAGTATCTGTAAATAAACCAATTCGCATATACTACCTCATTTTTTTCCTAAAGCTGCTTGCTCCCGATAGAATTTTAGCCAGATTTCAAGAAGATGCTCTTCTGAATATTCTCTTGAAATAGCCTTAGCCTTTTCTTTTAATTCTTTTAGTTCTTCTGGATGCTCGCGATATTCCAAGATAGCCTCTCTCATCTCTTCAACATCACTTGTTGGTCTGTAATTTCCTTCAAGAATGACCTTGTAAAGATCTAGATCACGAAGCATAATGGGTGCTTCACAACTCGCAGCTTCTAGAATAGTCATTGGAAAGAGCTCGTTATAACTTGGAAGCAAGAAAAGATCAGCCAAGGCATAGAGTTCTCTCATCCGTTCTGGATCTACAATCCCTGGGAAAATTAGATTTTCAGGAGGATTATCCATAATTTTTTTATAGCGCTCATAACCATCGGTTATTCCCCCAAAAGAGAATCCACCAGCCCAAATAAAAGTGATATCAGGTAATTCCTCAGCTAGAGTGATAAAGTCATCTATTCCTTTACGCTTCTGAACCTGACCTGCACCAACGACTACAAACTGATTCTCATCAATCCCCATATCTTTACGAAGTTGTTCAATTTGCTCTATAGGAAGTGGATGCCATTTTTCTTTGTTGACAAAGTTAGGAATATAGGTCACTTTTTCACGTGGAATTCCAGCAGCAACCAAATCCTCAATGAAGGTAGGATTGACCACTACCAGATGCTCCATACGGTCATAAAAAGAAAACACATAGCGTTTGACAATCCCCTTTAAGAAGAATGGAATCTTCAAACTACCTTCCAAGGTATCCGGTAAGAAGTGAACATAGCCAATCTTACGTCCAGAACGTTTTTTCTGAAAGGTCGAGAGATAATAAGGAAAATCAATCGTATGAAAATGAGTAACATCCGCTTCGATTGGAAGATTTTCTGTTACGATCAGTTGGTCTTTCGCATCTCGTTTTAAAAGCTGTACCAGTTCACGGTATGCACCAGACACACCTTGGCCCGCCACTTTTTCACTTGAACTTAGCATGTTGATGCGTAATTTCTCTTTTTCCATAGTAACCATTATACCATTTTCTTCAAATAAAATCAGCAAATAAAAAGAGAGATAGCATAAAAGCTGGGAATTCCTGGCGTCTACACTATTTCTCTTTTCATAATATACTTACTTGATACCTAAAGCGATACGAGCGTAACGGCTCATTTTCTCAACTGTCCAAGCTGGATACCATACTAATTTGACTTCAACGTTAGTAACTTCTGGAACATCTGTCATAGCATCATAGATTTGGTCAGTTAAAAGATCTGCCAAGGGACAACCCATGGTTGTCAAAGTCATATCAATTTCAGTCTCACCTGTATCGCCATCAAAACGAATCTCGTAGATCAAGCCTAGATTGACAATATCAATCCCCAATTCTGGGTCAATCACTTCTTCTAGTGCTGTCAAAATACGTGTTTTGATATTTTCAATTTGCTCTTCTGTATAAGCCATCTTCACTCTCCCTCAACTTAATCTTCAATGAAATCACGAAGTGGTTTGCTTCGACTTGGCTGGCGAAGTTTTCTCAAAGCTTTTGCCTCAATCTGACGGATACGTTCACGCGTTACGTTGAAGACTTTACCAACATCCTCCAAGGTACGCATTTTCCCATCATCAAGACCAAAACGAAGTCGAAGAACATTTTCTTCACGATCTGTAAGAGTATCCAAGACCTCATCCAACTGCTCACGCAAGACGATGCGAGTTGTGTAGTCCACTGGATTCTCAATCACTTCGTCCTCGATAAAGTCACCAAGATGGCTATCGTCCTCTTCCCCGATAGGTGTTTCTAGAGAAACAGGTTCTTGGGCAATCTTGAGGATTTCACGAACTTTGTCAGGTGTCATATCCATGCGTTCAGCGATTTGTTCAGGAGTTGGATCTTGTCCCAACTCTTGAAGAAGATTACGTTGTTCACGAACAAGCTTGTTAATGGTTTCCACCATGTGTACAGGGATACGGATGGTACGAGCTTGGTCAGCAATGGCACGAGTAATAGCTTGACGAATCCACCAAGTCGCATAAGTTGAGAATTTGAACCCTTTAGAGTAGTCAAATTTATCAACAGCCTTCATCAAGCCCATGTTTCCTTCTTGGATCAAGTCAAGGAACTGCATTCCACGTCCAACATAACGTTTAGCAATAGATACTACCAAACGAAGGTTCGCTTCTGCAAGGCGTTGTTTAGCTTCGATATCACCCGCTTCAACAGCAAGAGCTAATTCTTTTTCCTCTTCATTTGTAAGCAGAGGAACAACCCCGATTTCTTTCAAATACATACGGACAGGGTCATTGACCTTAGCAGAGGTTGAACCAATCAAATCTTCATCAGTCAACTCTGGTTCTTCCTCAGTGCTCAAAACACGCGCACTTGGATTTCCTTCGTTGTCCGTAATTGAGATACCAGCATCTTGAATACGTTGCAAAAGATTCTCAATACCTTCCACATCTAAAGTGAAGGGGATTACGAGGGCGTTATTGATTTCGTCATCTGTAGCCGTCCCAGTCTTTTTATGATTGCGAATAAATTCCGCTACTTGGACGTCAAAGGTTGTTACTTCTTTTTGTTTTGTTGCCATTCTTACTCCATTCTTCTTTTTTGGGCAATTAAGCGTTCTAGCTCTTCTAATGCGGTTTCTGTATCACCGACATGGCTAGCTTCCTGAACTTTCTTTTTAATTTGCAGATTTTCCTGATTCAAAAGAGCTCTTTTTCGAGACTCTTCCACTTCAGCTAACTCGTGAGGGGACATCTCAGGTGGCAAATCTAAGGCTAGGACTTGATACCAAGCACTCTCCACTTCTCTAGTCTGATGAGCCAAATCCTCAGATGAGATACTTCCATTATCAATCAAGAGTCCATACAAGGTCTGAAACTCTGGAGTTTCAAAAATAAAGTCATCTCTTAAGCGGTAGTCATTGAGCACCAAAGGATGTTCCATCATTCGGTAGAGGATATGAGCCTCCGCTCTCATCACTGCTGTCAGCTGCTTGGAGACAGACATAGTGATAGGACTAGGACTATAGGTCTCCTTGACCTTCTCCTTTCTCTGTCTAACACGACTTTCATTGACAATATGTTCGACTTGCTGATAGTCAAAAGATGGCAAGTGATCCGTCAAAATGTGAATGTAGGAATTCTGAGCTGTGATAGAGGGTTCCTTGGCGATTAAGGGAGCAATTTTCTCTATAAATTCAATCTGAGCTTGTAGATTTTCACTGTTTTCCGGTCTGAAATGATGGATGTAAAACTCAACAGGACTAATGCGTGTATTGGTTAAGAGATAAGCCAAGTCTTGAGGAGAGTTTTTCTGCAAATATTCATCCGGATCCATCGCGTCAGGAATCTGGACTACTTGGACAGGTATATCTTTAAGCTCGTCCAAGGCTTTAGCCGTCGCAGCTTGCCCAGCCTTATCTCCGTCATAGGTGACGATCACTTTTTTGGTAAAGCGTTTCAGATGCTCCACATGTTCACTCGTCAGTGCGGTACCCATAGAAGCAACTGCATTTTCAATACCAGCACGATAAGCCGCAATGACATCCATAAACCCTTCCATCAGGTAGATTTCAGGTGCCTTGCCCGAGCCTTTTTTTACCCTCTCCAAATGATATAATTCGTAACTTTTGTTAAAAATTGCCGTCGCTCGACTATTTTTATACTTTCCAGTTTGAGAATCAGTCTCTTGCCATACACGACCAGAAAAGGCAATCACCTTTCCTTGATCATTTGAAAGAGGAAACATAATACGATTATGAAAGGTATCAAAGAATTGGTTACTCTCAGATAGATAAAACAAACCTGAATCCAGCAAGTCCTTCTCACTATAATCATCTGCTAAACGCTGATAAAGATAAGAGCGTTCTGCTGGAGCTAAACCAATCATAAAATGCTTGAGAACATCATCTGTTAAGCCACGTTTATAGAGATAGTTTCTCGCCTCTTCACCCATCTTAGTCGTCATGAGAATGGCATGATAAAAACGAGCGGCTTTCTCATGCATATCGTAGAGATTCTGATGGGGCGACCTAGGCTGTACAGAACCTTGAACAGGCGCTGCCATCTGAATCCCAAGTCTCTCAGCTAATATCCTCACTGCATCCGCAAAGGTTACCTGCTGATACTCCTCAATAAACTTAAAAACATCTCCAGAACGACCACATCCAAAGCAGTGGTAAAACTGCTTATCTTCGACCACGTTAAAGGAAGGGGTCTTTTCACCATGAAAAGGACAGAGCCCTAAAAAGTTCCGTCCAGATTTTTGTAAAGAAATCACTTCTCCTATGATTTCGACAATATTGGTATTGTTTTTGATCTCTTCGATGAGTCTCTTGTCAACCATAGACAATACCTCCATTTTATCACAGTTTACTCTAACTAGTATAGCTTATTTCTGAAAAAAAGTAAACCATTTCATACACTTTACATGAGACTATTTCATAAGTTTCCAGCTATCATGAAAAACTGAATCTTCTGAGCAAATCATTCTAATATTTGAAAGAAAAACAAAAGAAATAAAATCCTATTTCACTTGATCTTCGAGATTATTTTTCAATATTCTGCTAATATACTGACCATCTTTTCTACTAATACAAGCCGTTGCAAAAGTCATAGGTGCTATATAAACTTCTCCTCTATATGATGGGTCGGTCAATACAGGCATAGAATAATAGGCATTCTTTTTATTATTAAGATCAATAAACCATTTACCTCCTAGGTGCTTACGGAAGGTTTCACCGATATAAACGGTCAAATAATCCAACATCTGGCGGTCTGCTATCAAAGCATGGTGGTCTTCGTAGTGAGCCAAGATCCAAGCCTCCAAATCATCCAAAGACTGCATGCTATAGTCTAAATGAAGTCCTTGTTCCTCAGCAATCTCCCTAGTAAAATAGTCCATCTTAAATCCAATTTGAAAAATCCATTCTTGAAAATCTTCTTGTGTGTAAGTCATCTTTTTATCTCCTACTCCTATCAAAGTTTAATATTCTTATACTGATTATACTCCAAACTAAAACTGACGAAAAGGAAAAAAAGCAATATTTAAAATTCACCAAAAAACTTAGAAGCAAAAGCCTACTTCTAAGTTTTTTATCTCAATTATTTAAAATCAATTACTCAAACAGTTGATAGTAATCGGAAATTTTCATCTTGGCTTTTTCATCCTTGTTTAAATCTTGGATGATTTGTCCATCTTTCATAACAATCAAGCGATTTCCATACTTGAGAGCATCTTCCATATGGTGAGTAATCATCAAAGCAGTCAGATGGCCCTTGTTGATAAAGTCATTTGTCAATTCCATCAAGGCGACACTTGTTTTAGGGTCAAGAGCAGCTGTGTGTTCATCCAGTAAAAGGAGCTCTGGACGTTTCAAGGTTGCCATTAAGAGACTCAAAGCCTGTCTTTGTCCACCTGATAAAAACTCAATCGGAGTATCCAAATGCTTCTCTAGCCCATTGCCAACCTTCTCAATGGTTGCTTGAAATTCTTCCTTATAGGATGACAATTTTCTTGGGAAAAGTCCCCGTTTTTCTCCACGGAACTTGGCAATCAAAAGATTTTCTGCAACCGTCATACGCGGAGCTGTCCCCATCTTTGGATCTTGAAAAACACGCGAAAGATACTTGGCACGCTTTTCAGGGCTAAAATGAGTTACATCTTCGCCCATGATGCGAATGCTACCGCTGGTTAAAGGTAAAGTTCCCGCAATGCTATTAAAGAGGGTTGATTTCCCTGCACCATTTCCACCCAAAATTGTGATAAAGTCGTGTTCATAAATATCAAGCGAAACATCATTTAGGATAATCTTTTCTTCGTCAAAGCCATTTGTCACAATTTTTGTGGCATTTCTTAATTCTACTATTGCTGTCATTTGCTTAACTTGACTCCTTTCAAGTATTTATCCTTAATCGTTGGAATGACTAGACAAGTTGCTAGGATAAGGGCACTGTATAGACGGAGGTAGCTAGTGTTAAATCCGAGAGCAATGACTCCCCATACCAAGAATTGATAGCTGATGGAACCCACTACAATAGTAACCAAGCGTTCTGCTAAGGTAAGACTCTTAAAGAGGACTTCACCGATAATCAAGCTAGCAAGACCAACAACGATAACACCGATACCACGAGAGACATCCGCATAACCTTCTTGTTGAGCGATAAGTGCGCCAGCAAGTGCGATTACACCATTTGACAAGACCAAGCCCATAAGCTCCATACGTCCTGTATTGATACCAAAACTACGAGCCATATCTGGATTATCCCCTGTAGCGATATAGGCCTGTCCAAGTTTAGTATCTAGGAAGAAAAGCATGAGAAGAATAACCAAAGTCACAAAAATTAAACCTGTCAGTAATTGATTAACCTCTGATGAAAATGGAAGAACATCTTGGATTTGCTTGGTGTTTAATAGTCCAAGGTTAGCCCGTCCCATAATCATGAGCATGATAGAATGACAAGAAGTCATGACTAAAATTCCTGATAAAAGAGTTGGAATTTTCCCTTTGGTATATAATAACCCCGCTGCTAAACCAGCAAGACAACCTGCTCCTACAGCCGCTAAAGTCGCAAGAAAAGGATTGACCCCTTGGGTAATGAGAGTCACTGCTACCGCTCCTCCCAATGGGAAAGAGCCCTCCGTTGTCATATCTGGGAAGTTCAAGATTCGAAAGGTCATAAAGATTCCCAAGCCCAGAATAGCCCAGACCAATCCCTGTGAAATAATTGATATTAGCATGTTTGATTCATTTCCTTTATTCTAAAAATTGGAGGAGATGTCTCCAACTCCTCCTTCATTCTTATTCGATTACTTGACCAGCTTCTTTGAGAACTGATTCAGGAATAGTGATTCCAAGTTCTTGAGCAACTTTTTTGTTGATCACTGATTTACCAGTTGAGAAGACATTGACTGGTGTATCTGCAGGTTTTTCACCCTTCAAAACTTTGGCAATCATTTTACCAGTAGCAACACCAAGATCGTGTTGGTCAACAACAACTGATGCCAAACCTCCAGCTTCTACCATGGCAGTCGCACTTGGGTAGATTGGTTTTTTAGCTGTTTGATTGCTTGAAACGACAGTTGAGAATGCAGATGCGATTGTGTTATCGATTGGAACCCAGATTGCATCTACTTTACCAGTCATAACGTTCACTGTTGAAGCAATTTCGTTCGTTGAAGGAACTGCGAATGTTTCGACTTTCAAACCAGCTTTTTCAGCGTAAGTTTTGAATTCTTCTACTTGTGATTTAGAGTTATCTTCACTACTTGAATAAAGTGCTCCAACCGTCTTCACATCAGGAGTCAATGTTTTGATCAATTCAACCTGTTGTTCAGCAGGGTTATGGTCAGACACCCCAGTGATGTTCCCACCTGGTTTTTCCAAGTTTTGTACGAGGTTAGCACCAATTGGGTCTGTGATAGCTGCCATGATGACAGGAAGGTCTTTTGTTGCACTTGCAAGACCTTGAGCTGCAGGTGTTGCAATTCCGACAACGACATCATTTCCGTTTGCCACCAATTGTTTACTCATTGTAGCAACCTTACTTTGGTCACCTTCAGAGTTCATAAAATCGATTTTGACTTGGTCACCTTTATAACCTTCTTCAGCAAGTCCATCTTGGATACCTTGGTAGATCAAGTCAAGCGATGGGTGGCTTACAAACTGAAGAACACCAACTTTAGCTGTTTTATTAGCTGTCTCAGTTTTAGTTTCTTGTTTCGTTAAGCTAGAATATACCAAGCTTCCTCCAACTACAAGTGCTAATGCTACGATAATACCGAGTAGACGTTTGTTTTTCATAATTTTCTCCTTATTTCTTCTTAACTTATTATTTTTTTATTCAATCACTTATTCAAGCGACGCCATCGTTTGATTTCCATAATTTTTTCCTCCCCATAGAAAAAGTCCTCACACAAAAAACTTGTGTGAGGACGTCGATGCGCGGTGCCACCTCAATTATAGGAACTAGTCCTATCGCTCTTACTCGCTAAAACGAGTTGCACTGTAAGGTGTGCTCACCGAATTCTTATGATTTCAAATTCTTAATAACATTCAGCCCAATTTTCATCACTTCCACCTATCTGTTTCCACCAACCACAGACTCTCTAAAAAATTTCAATGATTACTTTCTGAATGCTTAAATTATATCATTTTACTAAAACTTGTCAAGGGTTTTCATAAAATATTTTAAATATTAACAAAAATTCCTACGTTTTTTATAAAATCTAACTTGTATCAGCCTGAATTACGTAATCCTGTAGCAATTCCGTTGATAGTTGTATGGATCAATCGTTCTTCATCTGAAGATAGCTCACCACGACGTTGACGCTTAATCAATTCCAACTGAATATAGTTAAGGATATTGAAATAAGGCATCCGGTAGTTGAGACTGTCTTTCAAATAAGTATTTTCTGCCAAGAGTTCCTCATGGCCTTCAATAGCCAAGATAACGTCCTTAGTCAACTGCCATTCATCCAAGATAGTATAGTAAATTGCTTGTACTTCTTCACTTTCACACAGTTTAGCGTACTCAAAGGCGATGTTCATATTTGATTTGGACAAGACCATATCAACATTAGATAGGAGTGACTGGAAGAATGGCCAATTTTGATACATATCACGAAGGAATTCAATATTTTTTGGATCTTGGTCAATAAATTCCTTGAAGCTTGAACCAACACCATACCAACCTGGGAACATAACACGACTTTGTGACCATGAGAATACCCAAGGAATCGCACGTAGACCACCGATTTCAGTGATTGTTTTACGAGCTGCTGGACGAGAACCAATATTGAAACTTGAAATAGCCTTGATTGGACTAGATTCAAAGAAATAATCATAGAAATGGTCATTTCCAAATACTAGCTCACGGTAGATATCGTAACTACGTTCTACTACTTGGTCCATGATAGCTTCATAGCGATTTGATGTATTGGTATCACTCTTCTTCTTGGTAATCATACGGTTGATAGCTGCTGAAACCAACATTTCAAGGTTATAGTAGGCAGCATCCTTGTTTCCATATTTGTTTCCGATAACTTCCCCTTGCTCTGTCAAACGGATACGATCCTTGATGGACTTGAGTGGTTGAGAAGCAATAGCATCATAAGTAGGGCCACCACCACGGCCAACGGTACCACCACGACCATGGAAGAAGGTTACTTTGACTCCAAATTCATCACCAATAGCAGTCAATTGTTGTTGGGCCTTATAAAGTGTCCAACAAGATGATAGATAACCGCCATCCTTATTACTATCAGAGTAGCCAAGCATGATTTCTTGGTAATTGTTTTTAGAAGCAATCCATTTCTTAGCAAGTGGTAGAGAGAAATACTTTCTCATTGTTTCTTCAGAATGGTCCAAGTCCTCAATTGTTTCAAAGAGAGGAACAATCTGAACACGCGCTTTTTCAGCATCTACCAGACCAACTTCTTTTAGCATAATAGCCAACTCAAGCATATCTGACACGCTTGTTGCATGTGAGATAATCGTTTGACGAATGACATCTTCTCCTAAACGGTCTTTTAATTCACGTGCTGTTTGGAAAATAGCCAGTTCTTTTTCGAGAAGTTCAGACTTCTCAGCATGAGTTGCAGACAAGATTCGAGGATCTTCTAATAATTCATGCAAAAGCAAGTCACATTTTTCATCTTCTGATAAATCACTATAGTGGTCATTGATTCCAGCAGATGCCAACAATTCTGCTACACAGGCTTCGTGGACGCTTGAATCTTGACGCATGTCGATGGAAGCCAAGAAGAAACCAAAGACTTCTACAGCTTCTAAAAGTTCTGCAAATTCACCTGTGAGTAAGGCCTCTGCCTTGTTTTCAAGTAATGAGTCCTTAATAATGTATAGATCTTGCTTAAACTCTTCGACTGTTTCGTAAAATGGTGGACGATCTTCAGCCAGCTCTTGAATAGCTCCTGAAAGTCGATTGTTAATATAGTCTGTAATCACTCCTTGTTGATGCCCTTGCGTACCGAGAAGACGTTCAACAGGATGACGTTCATCAGCTGACGAGCCAACCACAGACCATTCTTTTATATTCAAGAGAGTTTGAATCAATTTGGACTGAATCAAATGAAAGGCACGACGATAGGGTTCTTTTTCACGAAAGACGGATGTATCTCCAGACTGAGCAGCCATTTCTTCAACAGCTTTGCTAGTTTTTGATAAATTTGTTGAAAGAGAGAAGGTACGATAAAGACTAGAAATCTTACTGATATAATAGTTCAAAACCACTTCACTTTGAATGGTAGCAGAACGCATAAGTGTCTCAGCTGTTACAAATGGATTTCCATCACGGTCTCCACCGATCCACATTCCCATAGTAATTGGTTTGGCTTGTTTAAGATCAATTCCTTGCTCTTTTGCTAGACGTTTGTACTCTAGCATCAAGTTAGGGACAGCCTGTAGGAAGGAACTATTGTAGTACTCCATCACATTGGTGATTTCGTTGGTTACTTTTAGTTTCTTCTCACGAATCATATCCGTCTGCATGATAATCTCAATGTAGCGACGAAGATCATTATGCCATTTTTCCTTGTTAATGAGGCCCATTCTCACATCACGATATTTACGTAAAAGATTATGGATATGAGTGGTCAAATCCAACATACTCTTACGTTGAACCTGAGTTGGATGGGCTGTCAAAACTGGTACCACGTTCAAGTGTTCAAGAATCTCAGCAGCGTTTTCTTTTTCAGCCACCATTTTGATCGTTGTTGACAATTTACCGAGATAGTCTTGATCGACATTATTTAGGTGATTAATCTCGTAAGCCAAGTCTACGTCTTCTGAGATGTTAATTAAAAGTGGCAAGATAGAGAAGTATCTAGAAATGTAGACCATTTCATCATTTGAAAGACCTGTTACTACTTTATCTAGCCCTTGATAGTCAAGTTTTGAAGAAAGTTCCTTCAAGTGCATGATCTTATCAAAGGTTTCAGCAGGAAGCATATTTTTCGTGATATCTTCCAGCATATCCGTCAAGATTTGAACTTCCTCTTGTACGACCGTTTTGTTACTATAATTTTCTAACTTTTGAAGAGACATTTTTTTCTCCTTGTTATCTATGTCTTAAAGCTGTGCGTCGTATTCGCTAAAAAGTCGCGCACGCTTTTCACTGGCATCAATATTTAATACAAATGCTATGGCTACAGAAAGAACCAAGAGACTATTCCCCCCTTGTGAAAGGAAAGGGAAGGTTACTCCTGTTGAAGGAATCAAGCCTGATATACCCCCAATGTTAACAAATACCTGTATCAGGATCATTCCCCCAATACCTATTGCTACCATTGAGTTGAAAGGATCCCTTGCGCGAATTCCTACCAAAATGATTCGTAGAATTAAGAAGAATAGGAGAGCGAGAATAAGACTTGCTCCTACAAATCCAAACTCTTCAATGACAATCGAAAAGACAAAGTCCGTATGGGCTTCTGGCAGATACCCTCGTTTTTCAATAGAATTTCCTAATCCCAGACCAAACCATCCTCCATTAACCATAGCATAGTAGGAATTGGCCAACTGGTGTCCAGCTCCAGCCAAGTCATTAAAGGGGTTGAAAAAAGCACTGAACCGCTTGGCAACATAACCAAATACAGGAATTTTAGAGAATTTCTCAACACCGATTATCCGAATGGCTGTTAAGGAAATCATAGAGACACCAGCTAGTAAGCCCAGAATAGTTGTGAACCATCGATAAGCTATTCCACTGATAGTATACATGAGCAAGGATACTAAAATCAAGATAGTAGCATTTCCTAGGTCTGGGAAAATCGCCAAACTACCAATCATAACCAGTAGAACAAAACGCCAATCATTAAATGCTCGAGGAATCCACTGATTAAGGGTTAAAACTTGGAAGTCGTAAACAGCTATCTCATCCTGTTGTTTTGAAAAACGCTGTGCTAGATACCAGACAATGATAATTTTTAAATACTCTGCTGGTTGAATCGTTATTGGACCAACCTTGATCCAGCCATAGGCCCCATTGACAGGAATCCCAATTAAACGCGCTAGAGCTAGCAGTATCAGCTCAACAAACATGACGATGAAGATTAATCGCTCATTTCGCAGAAATCCTAATTTCAATTTATAAATCAAGGCAATTAAAAACAAACTGGCTATCCAGAAAATTCCTTGATTTCGAACCAGTTGCAGGGTACTTTTTCCCTCTTGGATAAGAGTTGCACTCGTTGTCGAATAAACTACTATCAATCCTAGAACGGATAACAGTAAATAAGGAATCAAAATGGAATAATTCAGCAGGTGCCTTTTACTTATTTTCATATGTCACCTATCTATCGGAAAAATTATCTTATTTTCCCATATTATTTCTAGTTTTATAAGCTATTATACCATTTTTTAGCCTAGAAAAAAACTCTTACAGTATAAACATTCGAATTTTACTCAAAACAAACTCTGGACTAGAATGTCTTGAGTGATCCCCTTATCCGACCTATCGAGCGTTTTAAGTTACTAGGACTTTTAAAACTATAATCTTGATATTTTATAAACCTAAAAACTACCTTCCAGACAGAGGAAGGTAGTTCATTACTATCTTAGTTTGAGGCGCTACTGCTGCTGTCAGAAGTTGTTTCGCCTTTGATGTATTGTGTAAAGATATTTTGGAAGGCCGGATCTTTAACTTTAATGTTGGCATCTTGCAATTCTTTACTAATAACACCTTGAACAAAGGTTGCATCATTTTGTTTTTGAGTCAAAATGATTGTTTTAAGTTTTTCTTTATAATCATCCAAGTTAGAAGATTTTTCTGATTTCTTCGTCAACTTAACAATGTAGAAACTACTTGTATAAGCTTGAGTTCCTGGAGCAGTGATAACATCTGAAATTCCGTTGACATCAAGCGCAAAAGCGGCTTTCTTAACTACGTCTGGTAATTCTGTTGATGCAGAGTCAAAAGTAATTTCTCCACCATTTTCTTTTGTCTTTTCGTCTGTAGAATTGTCTTTTGCAAGTTGTGCAAAGTCAGCTCCAGACTCTTTTGCTTTGGCAAGAACTTCCTTAGCCTTATCTTCACTATCAAGTTTAATAATTTGAGCCGTTACTTCTGGAGTATACTCTTCAAAAGCTTTTTTGTAGTTTTCATCTGTTAATTCAGCTTCAGCGGCTTTCTTAACAGCATACTCAACTAATTTACTTGTACGAATTTGAGCTTTACGGCTTTCTGCAGTCATACCTGAACGAGCGAGAATCGTTTGATAGCTATCACCGTATTTCTTTTGTTCTTCTGCAACTGCATCATCTACTTCTTTATCACTTACTTCTGAACCATATTGTTTTTCAAAAACTTTTTGAATGGTCATATTCAGCAAGACTTGTTGAGCAGTCGCATTATTTTTGACTTCTTCAAAGAATTGATGCTCAGTAATAACATCGCCTTTCATGCTAATCAAGTCAGTTCCTTCAGAACTGTTTGAACAAGCAGCCAAAGTAGCTACTGACAACAATGTGATGGCTCCCGCCATTAGTTTTTTCTTCATGTTTACTCCTTTTGTTCACTAAATAAAGGTTTACCTTATCTATTTTACCAAATTGTCTTAAAAATATCTGAAATCAATCAATATCAGGCAGTTCTACTTCTGCTTGATTCTTTCTTAGCAAGAGAATCCCATCTCCAAGTGGAACCAAGCTAGCGGTTAAGCCAGGATTGTCTAAGGTTGCATCAAATAGTCTTTGCAAGCCACGATAAATCGTCCGTTGTCCACGTCGGACTTCCATGATATCCCTTGCAATATCTCCTCCTTGGAAAATATCATCCAAGACAACGACTCCACCTACTTCGAGGTGTTTGAGGATTTCTGGTAGAAAGACGATGTATTTGGACTTGGCAGAATCCATAAATACAAAATCATAGGTCTCAGTCAACGTTGACAGGACATCTACCGCATCACCTTCTAAGAGAGTGATTTGTTTGCGGCTATCAAAGTTTGCAAAATTTTCTTTGGCAAAGCCAATCATCTCAGGATTTCGGTCAATAGTGGTGATTTTTGACTTAGGTGAATGCTCTGCCATCAATAGGGCAGAAAAACCAATAGCCGTCCCGATCTCTAAAATGTTTTTTGGTTGAATGGTTTCCATAAGGAAACGAAAATAAGCGACGGTTTCATGAGGAATGATAGGAATATTCTCCTTGCGGGCAAAGTTTTCTAGTTCTTTTAGGGAACCCGTCACCTGCTTTTGTCTGTGGCGCATGAACTCGACAATCTCATGCTTGACAACAGGACGTCGCATGTTATGATTGGCATTTTTACTATAAGACTTTACCATCTGCCTTATGCCAATCCTAATTTTTCAACAAGGGCTTCAAACTCATCCAAACGGCGTTCAAAGACTGCAAAGGCATCGTTGAGGTAATCTTCTTTTTCCATGTCAACGCCCGCTTTACGCATGATATTGAGTGGATAGTCTGACTTCCCTGCCTTGAGGTAGTCGATATAGCGGTCACGATCCTCTTGGCTACCATGAACAATCTTTTCAGCCAAGGCTGAAGCAGCTGCAAAGCCTGTTGAATACTGATATACATAATAGTTATAGTAGAAATGAGGGATACGAGCCCACTCGTACTGGATTTGAGGATTGTCTTCCTTGCTCAAGCCATAATATTCTTGGTTCAAGTCAGCATAGAGATTGTTTAGGAACTCACTTGTCAAGACTTCACCATTTTGATCAGCTTGGTGGATAGCATGTTCAAATTCAGCAAATTGAGTTTGGCGGAATACTGTTCCACGGAAACCATCCAAGAAGTTGTTGAGAATCGCAAAGCGTGTTGCATCATCTTGAACTTCTTGTAATAATTTTTCTGTTAGGATGTTTTCATTAGTAGTTGAAGCAATTTCTGCCAAGAAAATTGAGTAATCTCCGTATACATAAGGTTGTGTTTCACGCGTATAGCTTGAATGCATACTGTGACCTGTCTCATGGACAAGGGTAAAGAGATTATCGAGGTTATCCTGCCAGTTAAGGAGCATAAAGGCATTTGTATCGTATGATCCACCTGAATATGCACCTGAACGCTTGCCTTGATTTTCATACACATCAATCCAACGTTCGCTGAAGGCACGTTTAACTCGGCTCATGTAATCCTCACCAAGAACTGCCAAAGCTTCTTCTGCCTTCTTCAAGGCTTCCTCATAAGTAAAGCTGTATTCCACTGAAGACAATGGGGTATAAACATCGTACATCTTGAGATCTGGAATACCCAAGATTTTTGAACGAAGAGCCAAATAACGATGCAAGAGTGGCAAATGCTTACGAACAGCAGATACTAGATTATCATAAACACTTTCTGGCACAAAGTTTGCTGCAAGAGCTGCTTCACGCGCACTCTTATAGTTTCGAACTTTTGCACGGTAGTTTTGCACTTTAACATTGGTCTGCAAGGTTTTAGCGTAAGTGTGCTGGTATTGCTCATAAGTAGCATAGAGGGCTTCATAAGCTCCACGACGAACCTCACGATTTTTAGATTCTACCAAGCGCATATAAACGCCGTGTGACAATTGAACTTCATTTCCATCTTCATCTTTAACAAATGGAAAGACGATATCTGCATTATCTAAAATAGCGAAGGTTTCACTAGCAGCACCGAAGATTTCACCAGCACCTGCAAGCAACTCTTCTTCACGTTGTGAAAGGACATGGTCCTTATTTTGCAATAGTTTATCAAAGAAGTGTTTATAAGGCTGGAGTTTTGGTTCTTCTGTTAAAAAGTTTTGATACTGATCTTCTGTGATAGCCATAAATTCCGGCTCATAGAAAGAGAAGACCTGATCAAGTTGACTATAAAGAGCCATTGCTTTTGCATAGTATTCTTGATACTTAGCTACTCGAGTATCTTGGTCGTTTTTCATATGTGCATAGACATAGAGTTTTTCAAGACGACGACTCAAGTCCAGATAACGCTCTGTAATGTCAAGAAGACTCTCTGCACTATCCAATAGATGTCCCTCAAGACTAGCTGCTTGTTTTGTATCTTCCGTTAAAAGGGCGAGTTCTTCTTCCCATTTCTGGTCTGTTTCAAAGATCGTTGATAGATCCCATGTATCTTTTTCATTGATTTCATTTCGTTGTAATACCATAAGTTTCCTCCATCCTTTCTATTTTACCATATTTTTTAAGAAATATTGCTGATAAAAGGCAGGTGGATAGAGCTTTTGTAACTCAGTTTGAGGATTTTTTTGATAATAAATTCGAAAGTTGCGATAATAATCACTAATATCCTGTTTAATTTGACAAAAAGAATCATTTTCTATCGGCCTTACTTGAGGATACCAGTCCTGATTCTTCAGATTCAAAAGGTTCTCCCCTCTCAAGTAGGCCTTGGCTTGTTGCTTCATCCAATAGGGATTTTGATAGTAGAGTTGTTTTTGAATGTAACGACAAATGTTCTTATCTTGTTCGACCGAAAAAGTGATAATATTTTGTTGCTGATAAGGAGTCCGTAATATTTCTAGAAGATTTCCTTTGTCATAAGAAAATTCCTTGACTTGATAATGGAGTTTCCCTTTCAAATCTTGATGAAGGAGGTACTTGAGTCTCAAAACCTGTTTTTTATGGTCTAACTCCCAAATATGAAAGCCCATGTTATTACTAAAGTAAAGAAAATCTCTCTGAAGTTGAGTTAGTCGCTCTTTTAGCCAGAGCTTTTCTCCTAGTAGCCAAAGAACTTGAATTCCCAAACTTCGATAACCATTGCTTCTCTCCCTCAAAAGGTCACAAGAAATGGGACTACACTGGATTTCTAGAGCTAGTTGCTTATTGATAAAGATATCTGCGATTTGCTTCAGTTCAGGTATGGGATATTCCATCTCAACTTCATCATTCTTCTTAACCCAATAAAATAAACGTTTCTTGTTTTCCAGATGCTCTGGTCCTTCATTTTCATGGAAAAAATCACATTTTTTGAGACTTTCATGTGCAAAATGTGCACGCACGTTTTTTCCTTTCCTCAAGCGGACACTTGTTCCACAAGCTGGACAATAATAAGCTTGTTTGACTAGTTCATCCTCCAAGGCATTAACTAGGCGCCCGTTTTTATCTCTAGCTAAAAACATAAAATCTCCTTTTCTACTTTATTCGAAAAGGATAAGAAAAAGGCTGAGAAAACCAGCCTTTCTATTATATTTTTAGAATAATCCTTTAATCCAGCTCATATTTTATGCTTCTTGATCTGTTTTTGTAACATGGGAATCAGATTTGAAATTTGATCTTGTTTAATCACCGACACACCATACTCTTGACAACGATTGTTATATACGGGATTGATTTTGCCAGAGCAAACAATTAATTTCAAACAAGTTTCACCAACAAAATGATTGGCATATACCTCTAGTTCATTAATAGCTTCTACAGACAAGTCTGTCATTTTACAAGATATAAAAATAATAGATTGACCTTTACGGAGGACAACATCAATTTCATTTTGTACATTATCGACCTCAGGGAAAATACCATTCCAGTCAATTTCTGCCCCTATCATACATTCATCAAAATACTCTGACTCTATCGCTAAAAGATAGAGATATAATTCTAAAATATGACCTTTAGTGCGACAGAGCAATTGTGCCTCGGGGCTAGAAAAAGTGTAACTAATATGATCGGAACTTTCCTCATCAATATGAATCAAGTTAGCTTCTGTTAGTAGAGGAATCATAGATTCTGGATAAGGGTACTTTTTACCGTTACTTTCCAAAACTCTTGCTGTTTCAGCGTGGAAATCAGTTGTTTTTGCTAATGCAAAGAATTGAGTGATCAGATACCATTCTTCTGGGTTTAAAATTGCATAGTTTGCTAGTTTTTTGATGGTAGTAATTTGTTTCGGACTGTATTTAGGTTGTTTCGATTTGATGAGTTTGCCACCCCTTAAGGCCATCAACTGTTCAATGGTCAGACTAGGAATCACTAACTCTTCCTTCTCCACTTTACCCATTTTCCATTTAAATTGTTTTCCTTGCTCAATATCTATTGCAATAATCGGTAATTGCTTTTCCATACCATATTGATACAGGAAAATAGCTAATATCGAATCTCCTCCAAAAACATCTAAGGTCACTGAATCATAGTTAGTCAAGAAAAGATTCAAATCATCCGTAATCTTATCTAGACTTATTTGCCGAAAATGCACTTGCTTTACATGGGAAACTTGATCCAGCAAAAAATGTTTCAAGGACAACCTTTCTTCTTCTGTAATTTTTTTCAGGGAGAGAAATAAAACCTCATCACAATCACAAATAAAAGTCTGATAAACATTTTTCTCGATAGTATGATGATCAAAAAGTTCGACTAAAAGACTAGGCATATCGCTACCTCCCTATTAAAAATTTGCTAGTAGTATGGAAAATTTAAAATTACTTAGAATAAACTTCATAGAAATATGGGTTAAGAGATTGTCTTTAGCATTTTCTACACATCTAGTATAGCATAATTCAGTTGATTGGCCCTCAAGTCTTTATATAAAAAAACGAATAGAAATGGATAGCTATTCGTTTTAAGATTTTTATTTTACTTTTTTAGCCAACATTGTTGCAAAGCGTAGTTGGATACGATTGCCATTTTCATCACGACGGTGTAAATGACCAGGGTTTTCATTGTACTTCACTAACTCCCAATCCTTGTAGTAATTGGCCAATTCTCCCTCTTTAAAGGTGAATGGGAAGTTCACTGAGCAAGGATAATCCTCCGTGTCCATGGCACAAACGATAAGATTGTAGCCACCGATAGAGGTTTGTTCTTGCATGTTTTGGATAATAGCAGGAATACGTTCTGCTTGTAAAAACATGAGCACAACCGTTGATACGATAAAATCGTAAGTTTGGCCTATGCTAGCTGAATTGATGTCGTAGAGACCAACAGGCATTTCTAAATCTTCTTGCTCTACGATACTTTGCAACATTTCAAGGGATAGCTCATTTTGGTCCACTGCTGTGACATCAAATCCATGTTGAGCGAGAAAGAGGGCGTTTCTTCCTTGACCACACCCTAGATCCAGTGCCTTACATGGTTTGACCGTCTGCATAGCTTCTAAAACCTCCGAATGAACTGGATTGGTATTGTATTTCTTAGGGAAATAATCTTCCGGCTTACAATAAAATTCTAAATACCACTCCACATCATCTGTGGCAGCTTCTACACGGTGCCAAGCTTGAGGTTGCGCCATCGGATTATCAGCACCCGCTTCAAAGAGGTACTCAGCTATAACTTCTCCCTCCTCAGTCAATTCAATAAACTTAAGAGCCCCTTTTAATACGGTAATCTTGCCCCAGGTTCCGACCTTGGTATTGTGTTTTCTTTGAACAGCTTCAGGCATGGTGTCTTTATTCCATACTGGCATTCGTTTATAGGCAACTAGTTTTTCCATTTCCTTCACTCTTTCTATCGATGGTTAACTGCTTTCATAACACGCGCAATGTCTCGGTCTTGCTCACGACGTTTAATCGACTCACGTTTATCGTAGTCATGTTTTCCTTTAGCAAGTCCTAAAAGAAGCTTGGCATAGCCGTCTTTGATGTAGACTTTAAGTGGAACCAGAGTCATCCCTGTCCCTTTGGTTTCTTGCTCCAATTTCTGGATTTGCTTTTTATGAAGGAGAAGTTTACGACGACGTTCTGGTTCCTGATTCCAGATGTTGCCCTCCTCATAAGGAGCGATATGGACATTGCTCAGCCAAACTTCCCCATTCTTAACCTGAGCAAACCCATCTTTCAGATTGATGCGGGCTGCTCGAACACTCTTGATTTCAGTTCCTGTCAGGACCATTCCTGCTTCTAGCGTATCTACGATAGTATAGTCGTGGTGCGCTTTTTTATTTTGCGCGACGACCTTTCCCTCGCCCTTTGCCATGCTTAGCTCCTTTCTTTGCTACTTCCTTATAAAAAGGTTTCTTACTTTTTTTCTTCTTGTCTTTTGAAGAATGCTTACGCTTATCATTTGAGCGACTAGCTTTTCTCTTGTCTTCTTTCTTATCCGAACGACGACCTCTATCCTTACGGCCAGAATGTTTCAAGCCTTTCTCAATGACATCAAATTCACTTGGAATAAAGGAGAAATCAATCTCACCAGTCATCTTATCGGCTCTTTCAACACGAATACGTATCTGTTGTCCCACACGGAAGGTTATCCCTGATTTCTCCCCACGAAGAGTCAAATCACGTTCGTTAAAATGATAGAACTCAGGTAAATTAGTAATGTGAATCAAGCCTTCGACTGTATTTGGTAATTCAACAAAAAGACCAAACTTGACGATACTTGAAACGACTGCATCATACTCTTCACCCACAAACTCTTCCATGTATTCAGCTTTTTTCATGGCTTCAACTTCACGCTCTGCCTCAATAGCTCTGCGCTCACGATTTGAAGACTGGGTCGCAATCTCTGGAATGACCTGTTCAAAATGTTCTGCTATTTCCTTGGAACGTCCATAGTCACGAATCATACGGTGAACCAAGAGGTCCGGATAACGGCGAATCGGACTGGTAAAGTGAGTGTAATAGTCCGCTGCCAGGCCATAGTGCCCATGGTTATGCTCAGAATAACGAGCCTGTTGCATCGAACGCAGAAGCATCATAGAGAGAACATCCGCATAAGGCTCACCTTCAACAGCACTCATGATGTCTTGGAGGGCTTCCTGACTAATCTCACTAGCAGTTCCGTAGATTCGCAAACCAAAACTAGAAGCGTAATCAATAAATTTCTGAACTTTTTCAGCTTTAGGTTCCTCATGGATACGATAGATAAAAGGTAAATCAAGCTTGCTAAAATGCTCTGCAACTGTTTCGTTTGCCATCAACATAAAGGACTCAATCATACGTTCTGCAGTACCGCGATGACGAAGAACAATATCTACTGGTTTCCCTTGCTTGTCAACCAATATTTTAGCTTCATTGGTATCAAAATTAAGAGCTCCACGCTTAATCCGCATACCTTCAAGAATTTCATGGAGCTTAGCCATGAGTTCAATGCTAGGAACAATTTTCTTATACTCTTGTCTCTTCTCCTCATCACCTGCTAGGATATCATTCACATCACTATAAGTCATACGGAAACTTGTCTTGATAACTGTCTGCGTAATGGTGTAATTACGAACCCGACCATTTTTGTCAATCTCCATAATGGCAGACTGAGTCAAGCGGTCCACTTGAGGATTAAGAGAACAGATGCCATTTGAAAGTCGTTCTGGCAGCATTGGTACAACTCGGTCTGTCACATAGACGGAAGTCGCACGATTTAGGGCTTCCTTATCAAGAGCAGAACCTTCCTTTACATAATAAGAAACATCCGCGATATGAACTCCAAGTTCAAAATTTCCATTCTTCAATAGCTTGATGTGAACTGCGTCGTCCAAGTCCTTAGCATCTGCTCCATCTATGGTAAATGTAATTTCATCTCTCAGGTCCAGACGGCCTTCCATGTCTTTTTGGGATGGAGCATCAGGTACACTTTCCGCTTCTTGCAGAACAGCCTCTGGAAACTCTGAGACAATATCCATAGACTCTAGGACTTCAAGGACATCAATCCCTGCATCCGTTGAATGTCCCACAACATCTAGGACACTCGCCACAAAGAAGTCGTGTTTCTTACTTGGGTATTTATCGATAAAGACCTTGAGAACTTCTGTCCCTTCTAGCTTGAGAGATGGTTTTTTCACATAAATCGGTTGACTTATTTTTTGGTTTTTAGAACGGATATAACCTGCATACTTAGGCTTTTCCTCATCGAGAATAATTTGCCCAACAACTGTCGTTAAACTGTGCTCTAGGATGTCGATAATCTTTGCTTCTGCAGCAGTTCCTTTGTTACGGTCAGCAACTTTCTTGATGACAACTTCAACAGTATCGCCATCAATGGCATAGTTAACATCACTTTTTCCAACAAAAAGATCGTCTTCTTCGCCTTCAAGACTTACAAAACCGAACCCATTTTTATGGGCATGGAAAATTCCTTTTAGAGTAATCTCATGTTTTTTCTTCTGGTCTAGGGTTAAACTACCATCTTCTTCAAAGCGAATCTGGTGCTTACGTTCCATCAAGGAGAGAGTTTTGATTAACTCACGGAAGTCCTTTGAACCATCCTTCCCGAGAGCACTGGCCAAGTCATTGACTGTGACACTCCCCTTCTCTTGTAAATATTCTTTTATTTTATCTTTCATGTTTACTTTCTAGATTTATAATATTTTCTTTTTGGTGTAAAACCTTATTTCTTTTAAAAATAAAAATAGGCAAAGACCTAGTCCCGCCCATTATTTTCTTATCTACTTGATAATACCGTCAATGCTAAGGCAATGGCTAGCCAGAAAAAGACTAAAATTCCTGTCAAACGTTGCATCACAGCTTCAAAACCGCGCGCTTTGCTACGTTCAAACAAATCACCTGCACTGGCATCAAATACATTGCTAGATTGGTTTTTAGTTGGTTGCATAAAAATTGCAATCACAATCACAACAGATAATACTAATAAAATGGTTAATAATAGGTTATACATATCAAACTCCTTAAAATCCCTATTATTCTACCATAATTTCTACTTAGATTCAAGATGTAGAGTCACTTTTCTTTCTTTAGGACAATACTTTAAGACCTCAATCTTGTCTGGATGGGTTTTGGAGTTCTTACTGGTTAGATAATTGATGCTACCACAAGAGGAGCATTTGAGATTGATTTTTACTCGCACTAGATTTCCTTCACTTTTAATAATGTTCTAAATTGGATAAGGTTAAATAAACAACTGAGAGCTACACAAAGAGCTGTTGCATAAAATACTGAGTGATAGCCAAATTGTCCCGCTACTGCTGATCCTGCTAAGGGACCTATCACTCCTCCTAGATAAAAGAAGACTTGATTAAAGGCAAATACCCTTGAAATGCCTGATTTGGGGGTCATCTTGCTAAGGAGTGCATTTACACCAGGGATCAGAGCTCCTGTCCCCAGACCAAATAGAAAACGATAGAAGCCTAATTGGAATGGGCTAGTCGCATTTGCACATAATAGATATATGAAAACTGAATATACCTGAGCTACGACAAGGAGTCGATGATTGCCCACTTTATCACCTAATTTACCCATGATACCTGCACTCATCATACTTGAAAATCCCATACTGGATACAATCAAACCAGAGACAAAAAGAAGATTCTCTTTCTGTCCCAAATCTCGTACATAAAGGGCAAGGATGGGACCGATAGATTGGGCGGCAAATTGAATCACAAAACTAGTTAGAAATAGATTCAACAGGATAAAAGGGTATTTGACAGAGGTAAAAAGTTCTCTTGTGGGAAGGGCTTTTTCTTTCGATACTGGTTGGAATTTTTCTTTGATAAAAAGAATGGTTAAGAAAGCAGCCAAAAATAGGAAACTACCAACTAATAAAAAGACATTTCGAATGCCAAAAATTTCGGCAATGAGTCCACCGACAAAGGGGCCAGTCAAAGTTCCAGCGACAACACCAGTTGATAAAGTCCCTAGAGCGTATCCAGACCTATCTTTGGGTACTTGACTAGCAATCAAGGCTGTTGCATTTGGAACAAATCCTGTAAAAACTCCATTAAGGAATCGTAAGAACAAGAGCCAGAAAACATTTGGAACGAAAGCTAAACCGCCCATGGTAATGGTCATGGCTAGCCCTGCACGAATCATCATAGGTTTTCGACCATACTTGTCTGCTAATATTCCCCAAATTGGTGATACAAAGGCTGCAGAAATTGCAGAAACAGATATAGCTAAACCTGAATAAAAGGCAACTTGATCCCCTTTAACTCCTAACTGTTCCACAAAAATAGGCATGAAAGGAACAACAAGAGAAATGCTGGCCCCCGTTAAAAAGCAACCAAACCAAGCAATACGAAGATTATCCTTCCAACTAATCTCTTGCATGGATATAGCCTCCTTCAAGTAATTTCACTACCTGACTCAAAAGTTGCTCTCGACTGCCATTATTATCTATTACACAAGTAGCCAATTTTTTCTTTTCTTCTAAGGGCCACTGGGAGGAAAGACGGGCTTGTGCTGCATCTATAGTCAAACAATCTCGTTTCACTAAGCGATCCAGCTGGGTATCTCGACTTACATAAACTAGCCAAGTTTCATCAAACCATGAAGCATAGTCTTGCTCAAAAAGTAATGGAATATCCATGAAAAATACGTCCTCAGTCTGAGCTAACTTGTCTCTCAAATCCCACAATTCTTCACGGATAATTTGGCCTTGAGTTTGTTTAGACCACTCTCTCTCCTCAGAGTTAGAAAAGATAAGACTGGCAAGTAATGGTCGATTCAATTCATCATTCTCAAGAAGGATATTCTCCCCAAAATGATCCACTAAAATCCGATAAAGTCGTCCACCGGGTTTTTGTAGTTGGTGAACCACGGCATCTGCATCCACTACTTCAAACCCATTTTGCCTTAGAAATTCTGTAACGGTCGATTTCCCAGAAGCAATACCGCCTGTGATTCCGATTATTTTTCCCATCAGTCCCTCCTTTGACAGTTTGGACAAAAGTGAGTGCCTCTCCCGCCGAGCTGAAATTTCTCAATTACGGTTCCACAACACGAACAAGATTGCCCAGTTTTATCATAGACCTGATGAAATTCTTGCATGGTGCCATCTTCTCCAAATGCATTGGTATAGGTGCGAATAGTTGAACCACCCTTTTCAACAGCCTTTCCTAAAACCTTAATCGTTTCATCATGGACTTTTCTGGCCTCTTGAGCAGTTAAACTGTTAGAAAGTCTAGAAGGGTGAACCTTGGCCCTCCAGAGTACTTCGTCTACATAAATGTTTCCCAATCCTGCAACTAGCGTCTGGTCAAGTAAATGAGATTTAATAGGTTTTTTTGACCTTTTCAAGGCTCGTTTAAATCTTCCTAAATCAAAATCTTGCTCAGTAGGTTCTGGTCCAAGCTTTTTAGATGCAAAGTAAGCATCTAAGAGTTCAGGAGCAAGCAATTCCATAGTGCCAAACTTGCGTAGATCCTCATAAACTAAAGTACCACCATCTTCAAACTGGATGAAAATATGATCATGCTTACGTTCAGGAACATTGGTTGGATAATAAAAATACTTGCCTTCCATCCGTAGATGAGAAATCAAAACCTTATCTGTCAAGTAGAAAAGTAAATACTTGCCACGGCGCCCCATCGATTGAATCTCTTGACCAGGCACTTCATTTTGAAACTCGTCCAAATCTGTCTTAATCATCTTGGGATAGCGAATTTCTATACTCGAAATCTTCTTCCCTAGAATCAGTTTTTCAAGACCTCGTCGAACCGTTTCGACTTCAGGTAATTCAGGCATAACTCCTCCTTCTCTAAAAACAAGAAGCAGGCTACTGCCCACCTCTTCTTAATATTCTTTTTCGTTATAGCCAAAGTCAGCCAAATCTAGCTTCTTATCTCGCCAGTTTTTCTTAACCTTGACCCAAGTTTCTAGGAAGACCTTGTCCCCTAGCATAAGCTCGATATCACGACGGGCCATAGTCCCAATTTTCTTGAGCATGGCACCACCTTTACCGATGACAATACCTTTTTGGCTATCACGTTCGACCATGATAGTTGCTCGAATATGAACCTTGTCTGTATCCTCGTCTCTTTTCATTGAGTCCACCACTACTGCAACTGAGTGTGGAATTTCTTCACGAGTTAAGTGTAAGACCTTTTCACGAATCATCTCAGAAACCAAGAATCGTTCTGGATGGTCAGTAATTTGATCCGCAGGGAAATATTGGAAACCTTCCTCAAGATTTTCACTGAGAATATCGACTAGACGAGAAACGTTATTTCCCTGAAGGGCTGAAATAGGAACAATTTCCTTGAAATCCATCTGATTACGGAAATCATCAATTTGAGCCAAGAGCTGGTCTGGATGAACCTTGTCAATCTTATTGACCACCAAAATTACAGGAACTTTAGCAGCTTTAAGACGCTCGATAATCATATCATCACCCTTACCACGCGCTTCATCAGCAGGCACCATGAATAAAACAGTATCCACCTCACGAAGGGTGCTATAGGCTGACTCTACCATAAAATCTCCGAGTGCTGTCTTAGGCTTGTGAATTCCAGGAGTATCGATAAAGACGATTTGCTCCTTATCAGTGGTGTAAATCCCCATGATTTTATTGCGCGTTGTCTGCGCCTTATCACTCATGATGGCAATCTTTTGCCCCATAACGTGATTCAAAAAAGTTGACTTCCCTACATTTGGACGTCCTAAAATGGCTACAAAGCCTGATTTAAATGTCATAATTTCCTCTTACTGTTTAAAATAATAAATCCCAAATCCGTGGGAGAAAGATAAGTGCACCTGTCAAAGCGGCAAAAAGAGAGACCACAAGCACGGCACCAGCTGCCATGTCTTTAGCTTTTTTTGCCAACATAGAAAAGTGATAGTGACTAGCCAAATCTACTACATTTTCAATAGCTGAATTAATAATCTCAAAAGCTACTACCATGAAAATGCTCAAAAGTAGAAATAACCATTCGATTCGTGACACCTGAAAAACAAAACCTGCAAGGACAACTATTAGAGCCGTCACTGCATGCTTTCTCATGTTACGTTCTTCCTTAATCGCAGTAAAAATCCCTGTAATGGCAAATTCTAAACTGGAGATTAGGTCACGATTTTTCCATTTTCGTTTATTGTCTTGTGAGTCCATAGGCTGTCAAAATTTCTTCTTGTAAACCGAACATCTCCGCTTCTTCCTCGGGAGTGTAGTGATCATAGCCGTTAATGTGTAAAAAGCCGTGCACTGCCAAGAAGCCCATTTCACGTTCAAAACTATGACCGTACTCCTCAGCTTGCTCATGTGCCTTATCAATGGAAATGAAAAGCTCACCGATATAAGCATCAAATTCTGACATCATATCTGCCAAGTCGGGATCATTTTCCAGATCTTCCTCATCAAAGGCAATCTCTAACTCCGGCTTATATTCAAGACTGATAACATCTGTTGGACGATCGGTATCACGAAACTCTAGATTGAGTTCATGGCTTCGTTCGTTGGTCACAAATGTGACCGCCATTTCCTTGTCTTCTTTTCCAATTTTTTTTGCAGCAAATTCTAAAATTTCCTGTGTTTGTTCTAAAATTTCTTTTGAAACTTGTCCAGTTTCATCTACCATTTCAATATACATGTGCTTCTCGATTCTCTTTACTTGGCTTTATTATATCACATTTCTATGATTTTATTCTACCTTTTTGATATAATACTATGGAATACATTCACGAGGAGAGAACCATGTCATTTGATGGATTTTTTTTACACCACATGGTTGAGGAATTGCGAACTGAACTACTAAATGGTCGCATCCAAAAGATTAATCAACCCTTTGACCAAGAATTGGTCCTGCAAATCCGTAGCAATCGTAAAAGTCATCGTTTGCTCCTGTCTGCCCATCCAGTTTTTGGACGCATCCAGTTAACAGAGTCCACCTTTGAAAACCCTGCTCAGCCATCTACTTTTATTATGGTATTGAGAAAGTATCTTCAAGGAGCAGTTATTGAGTCAATCGAGCAAATTGAAAACGATCGTATCGTGGAAATCACGGTTTCCAATAAAAACGAGATTGGGGACCATATCCAGGCCACACTCATCATCGAAATTATGGGGAAACATAGCAATATTCTCCTTGTAGATAAGTCTAGTCACAAAATTCTTGAAGTTATCAAGCATATCGGTTTCTCTCAAAATAGTTACCGTACCTTATTACCAGGTGCTACTTATATCGCTCCTCCAAGTACAGAAGCTCTCAATCCTTTTATGGTCAAGGAAGAAAAACTCTTTGAGATTCTACAAACCCAAGAGTTAACTGCTAAAAATCTTCAAAACCTCTTTCAAGGTTTGGGAAGAGATACAGCAACCGAGTTAGAAAGACAACTGCTTAATGATAAACTAGCCACTTTCCGGAACTTCTTTGGACAAGAAACCAACCCTTGCCTAACAGATAAATCCTTTTCTTGTGTGCCTTTTTCTAGTAAAACAGCGGAGAATTTTGACAGTCTTTCACAATTACTTGATATTTATTATAAGGATAAAGCCGAACGTGACCGAGTGAAGCAGCAAGCTAGCGAACTCATACGTCGCGTCGAAAACGAACTACAAAAGAATCGTCAAAAACTAAAGAAACAAGAAAAAGAACTTCTGGCTACCGAAAATGCAGAAGAATTTCGTCAAAAAGGTGAGTTACTAACCACTTTCCTTCATCAAGTTCCCAATGACCAAGATCAGGTTATTTTAGAAAACTACTACACCAACCAGCCTATCACGATTGCACTTGATAAAGCTTTAACTCCAAACCAAAATGCTCAACGCTACTTCAAACGCTATCAGAAATTAAAAGAAGCTGTTAAATACTTGACTGACCTGATTGAAGAAACCAAGGCAACCATTCTCTATCTAGAAAGTGTCGAAACGGTACTCAATCAAGCCGGACTCGATGAAATTGCTGAAATTCGCGAAGAATTGATCCAAACAGGATTTATCCGCAGAAGACAAAGGGAAAAAATCCAGAAACGGCAAAAACCTGAGCAGTATCTAGCTAGTGATGGAAAAACGATCATCTATGTAGGGCGCAATAACCTACAAAACGAGGAATTGACCTTTAAAATGGCCCGTAAAGAAGAACTCTGGTTCCACGCTAAGGATATCCCTGGAAGTCATGTTGTTATCTCAGGCAATCTCAATCCGACTGATGAGGTAAAAACAGACGCTGCAGAACTTGCAGCCTACTTCTCTAAGGGACGTCTCTCAAATCTCGTTCAGGTAGATATGATTGAAGTTAAAAAACTCAACAAACCAACTGGTGGAAAACCTGGTTTTGTCACCTATACTGGGCAAAAGACCCTCCGTGTTACACCCGACCCTGAAAAAATTCAGTCCATGAAAATCAAATAAAGTCTTGTATACTTGTGGGCTGTTACTGCTATAGACTCAAATAAAAATGGGAGGTGCATTCAATGCTACGGCATATCAAATCTATTTTAACCATTATATTCGGAGCAGCCATTTATGCCTTCGGACTCACGTATTTTGTTGTGCCCCACCACTTATTCGAGGGTGGAGCAACGGGAATCACCTTGATTACCTATTATCTCTTTAACATCCCTATCTCCGTGATGAACCTCATCATCAATATCCCATTATTCATTCTAGCCTGGAAAATATTTGGTGCAAAGACCCTATACAGCAGCCTACTCGGAACCATTTCCTTATCCATGTGGTTAGCAATCTTTGAGAAGATTCCTCTCAACTTTAATCTTGAAGGAGATCTGGTCATTGTTGCATTAGTTGCGGGTGTTCTTTTAGGACTTGGTCTGGGTATTATCTTCAATGCTGGTGGTACCACTGGAGGAACAGATATCGTCGCTCGAATCCTGAACAAGTACACCAATATCTCCGTGGGGAAATTACTCTTTGCATTAGACTTCCTTATCTTAATGCTCATTTTAATTATCTTCCAAGACCTTCGTCTCGTTACTTATACACTTCTATTTGACTTCATCGTTTCTAGAGTTATTGACTTGATTGGTGAAGGCGGATATGCTGGAAAAGGTTTTATGATTATCACTCAAAAGCCTATGGAAGTGGCAGATAAAATCAATGAAGAGTTAGGTCGAGGTGTCACCTTCATATCTGGACAAGGTTACTACAGTCAAAAAGATTTAAAAATTATCTACTGTATCGTAGCAAGAAATGAAATGATTAAGATGAAAGAATTGATTCATACGATTGATCCTAAGGCCTTTATCACCATCACTGAAGCTCACGAAATTCTTGGGGAAGGCTTCACATTTGTGAATGAAGAAACTTCCTAATATATAGACAACAAAAATAGTAACTTCAAATTCGAAGTTACTATTTTTTTGATGATAAAAACGGAAGAAAAAAATCTTCCGTTTTACAAGTCATTATTTTTCAGCTGTAAGTGCAGCCATTGTGATGTAGTTGTATGGTTTGTTGAAGTGTGGCAAGAAGAATAGGTCTGTCAATGCCAACTTGTCGATTGTAACATGTTCTTGGATAGCCAATGAGAACATGTGAATTCCCATGCTGATTGCTGAATCACGTGATACCATTTGAGCACCAAGGATTTCACGGCTATCTTTATCAAAGACAATCTTGATTGCTACTTCATAGTTGTCATGTTTCATAAATTCTGGTTTTTGAAGATCGTTGAAGCCTGTTTCAACAGCATTGTAGCCTGCAGCTTTAGCTTTTTCAAGAGTCAAACCAGTTGAAACCATGTGAAGACCATAGATTGAGATACCGTTTGATCCTTGAACACCGATTCCTTCAAGTTCATGTCCACAAGCATTGTAAGCACCTACGATACCAGTACGTACAGCATTTGATGCAAGAGCGATGTAGCTAGTGTCTTTACGAGCGTTGTCATAAACAGTCGCACAGTCACCCACAGCGAATACTCCTGGAAGTGATGTTTCTTGTTTCTTGTCTACAAGGAAGGCACCGTTGCGGAAAAGTTCAATCTTGCCATCAGCAAGAGCTGTGTTAGGACGGAAACCAACTGCAAGAACAACCATGTCAACATCGAATGTTTCTTTGTCAGTGATCAAGCGTTCAACTTTACCGTCACCTTCGATAGCTTTAACAGTTTGTCCAAGTGCCAAGCGGATATTGTGGTCTTCCAAGTTCTTAGCCATCAATTGCGTGAAGTCTTTATCGTAGTAACCGTTCAAGACTGTATCTACGATATCAACAAGGACAACTTCTTTTCCAAGACGTTCAAATGCTTCAGCAAGCTCAACACCGATGTATCCACCACCGACAACAGCGATACGCTCAAGATGTTTGCTCTTGTCAGCAAGTTTGTTGATAACTTCTTCTGCGTTTTGGTACAATTTAACGAATTGTACATTTTCAAGAGTTGCTTTGAATTCGCGGTTACCCTTAACAATTTCAACACCTTCGATTGGTGGCAAGATTGGAGTTGAACCAGTCGCAAAGATCAATTTTTCGTATGATTCTTTGTGTTCTTTTCCATCAACTTCAGCAGTTACAACTTTGTTATCATAGTCAATTGAAAGAACTGGTGAGTTCATATAAACTTTAGCACCTTTTGCTTCCAATTTTTCTTTATCTGAGTAGAAGAGACCTTCTGGACCATCGATTTGCTCACCAATCCAAAGAGCCATTCCACATCCTAGGAATGAAATGTTTGAGTTTTGGTCAAAGACAACGATTTCATTTTCACTTCCAAAATTGTCCAACATAGTGTTGATACAAGCAGTTCCAGCGTGGTTAGCACCCACGACTACGATTTTACTCATAAGATAATTCCTACCTTTAATTTTTTATTTACCTTTCTAGTATATCATTATCTGTGAGCGTTTACAAGCTTTTTGACTAGTTTGCTGTTTTTTTGAAATTTTTTTGAAATATATATTAATTTATTTTCAACCTTTCCAAAGTTTTTTGCACATTTTTTATTTATTCAAGCATATTTCTTGACTTTTTGTAAAAAATAATTTGTGAAAACGCTGACTTTATGATATTCTATTTATATGGAAATGAAATTTAAATCTTCAGATTGCTTTCATATCTGGATTTACAACTATTTCCAATTGATTTGAAGGGAGTTGATTCTTTGCCTCTCAGTTCATTATCTGAACGGTTAATGGGAACTACGATTACTATTTCCTTGGTACATGAACAAGCGGATAATCTTCTCCGTCAAGCTTTTGATTTGCTAAAAGAACTTGAATTTCGATTTAATGCAAATAGTATCGAATCGGAATTGATGGAAATTAACTATCAGGCGGGAATTGCCCCAGTTAAGGTACACCCTGATCTGTTTGAACTGATTTCTTTAGGATTAGAACACAGTCTAGCTCCTGGAAGTCATCTCAATATCAGCATTGGTCCTTTGGTACAAACCTGGCGTATTGGTTTTTCCGATGCAAAAGTTGCTAGTCCTGAAGAAATTTCTTCGGTTTTACCATTGATAGATCCCCGTTTTATCAAACTTGATTCAATTTCTTCTACTGTTTTCTTAGAAAAGAAAGGAATGAAAATTGATTTAGGTTGTTTAGCGAAGGGCTATAGCGCAGATAAGGTTGCTACTTTCTTAAAAGAAAATGGTGTCACTTCTGCTCTTATCAATCTTGGGGGAAATATCCTTACCATTGGTAATAACCAAGCCAGAAATGGACAACCTTGGCAAATTGGTATTCAAGACCCTAATCATCCACGTGGGAATCACCTGATGACCTTATCTATTACTGGAAAGTCAGTTGTTACATCTGGAATTTATGAACGGCATCTTGAAATCGATGGAAAGGATTATCATCACATTTTCGACAGCGAAACTGGCTATCCTATTGAGACGGATTTGGCTAGTTTAACGATTATATCTGACCGCTCAGTTGATGGTGAGATATGGACCACACGATTGTTTGGTGAACGTAGCGCTTCTATCATGTGGCAAATCGAAAATATCGATGGAATCGAAGCCATCCTTATTGATAAAGATGGACATATCGCTTGTTCATCCGGTATCCAAAGATAAATAATAAATAATGCAAAAAGAGAAAGGAAAGCTCATGCTAAAACTTATTGCTATTGTAGGAACTAACTCTAAACGTTCCACAAACCGCCAACTGCTTCAATATATGCAAAAACACTTTGCTGATAAAGCAGAAATCGAATTGGTCGAAATTAAAAATCTTCCAGTTTTCAACAAACCAGCCGACAAACAAATTCCAGCTGAAGCTATGGAAATCGTAGCTAAAATCGAAGCAGCTGATGGTGTTATCATCGGTACTCCAGAATACGACCACTCAATTCCAGCTGTTCTTATGAGCGCCCTTGCTTGGATTTCTTACGGAGTATTTCCACTTTTGAACAAACCAATTATGATTACTGGTGCTTCATACGGTACACTCGGTTCTTCACGTGCTCAATTGCAACTTCGTCAAATTTTGAATGCTCCTGAGATTAAAGCAACAGTTCTTCCTGATGAATTCTTACTTTCTCACTCTCTTCAAGCTTTCGATAAGAATGGTGACTTGGTAGATCTTGACGTCATTAATAAATTGGATGCCATCTTTGATGACTTCCGTATCTTTGTCAAGATTACTGAAAAATTGCGTAGCGCACAAGAATTGCTTCGTAAAGATGCAGAAGAATTTGACTGGGAAAATTTGTAAGATAGGAGACAAAATAGAATGAAATTTGTTGGACTTGTTGGATCAAACTACGATCAATCATATAACCGCAAACTCTTGGAATTCATCCGCCGTCAGTTTAAAATTAAATTTGAACTAGAGGTTTTGGAAATCGATGAAGTTCCAATGTTTAACCAAGACGAAAAATGGGACGACAGCTTCCAGTTGCGCCTACTTTACAATAAAATTACTCGTGCAGATGGTGTCATTATTGCAACTCCTGAGCACAACCACACTATTTCTGCTTCACTTAAGTCTGTACTTGAATGGCTTTCATACGAAGTGCATCCGTTTGAAAACAAACCAGTCATGATTGTGGGTGCTTCATACTATGATCAAGGAACTTCTCGTGCTCAAGTTCACCTTCGTAAGATTCTTGATGCACCAGGAGTGAATGCTTACACATTACCAGGTAATGAATTCCTCCTTGGAAAAGCTAAAGAAGCTTTTGATGCAAATGGAGATATTATTAACGAAGGAACTGTTAAATTCCTTGAAACTTGCTTAGATAACTTTGTCAAATACGTAGGAGTCGTTTCTAAATTGAAAAAACCAAAACCAATTGAACCAGAAGACTTGGATTGTGGAAAACCAATCGCTACAACGATTACAGAAGTTGACCCTGATGATCCAGAATGGGTAGAAAAAGTTGCAGAAATTACAGGTGCTGTATCCGGTGATACGTACGTTAAGCTTGACCATGGTATCTTGACTGTTAACCAAATCGATATGTTCTTGAAAGCTATGCCTTTTGAATTGACATACGCTGACGATAACAACCAATTCCTCTACTACAACAACGCTCACCAAGACCCTGATACAATGTTTGCAAAACGTGTACCATCTCAATCTGGTAGCCGTATGTCAACCATTCACGATTCACTTCCACCAGCACGTATGAAAAATGTTGAGTGGGTTATCGGAACACTTCGCAATGGTAACCAAGAATACGTACGTACAATCGTTCCTGGTTCACCTGCAGGTGTTATTAACACTCACAACTACCAAGCAATGTACTATCCTGACGGATCATATGCTGGTATCAATGAAATTGTCTTTAACTTCCAACCATGGCTTGACTGGTACTTGAAAGAAACAGGTCAACGCTTGGTAGGAGGCAGCGGACCATTTGCTCCTGCTGGCGGTCACGGTGACGCAGATGCTACTTCAGGTGCATCTGATGCCGGAGGTCACGGTGATGGAGGTCATGGAGACGCGGATGCTACATCTGGGGCAAGTAACTAATACTCAATGAAAATCAAATAGCAAACTAGGAAGCTAGCCGCAGGTTGCTCAAAGCACTGCTTTGAGGTTGTAGATAGAACTGACGAAGTCAGTAACATATATACGGCAAGGTGAAGCTGACGTGGTTTGAAGAGATTTTCGAAGAGTATAAAATTTAATACTAAAGGAACCTCTTTAGGTTCCCTTTTTAAAACAAAAACTCGGTTAGTTTTCCCTAACCGAGTTTTCTATATCTCAGAATTATGAATTTGGATCGTCAAGACTACGACCATGTAAGCCTTTTTCCCGTTGTACCTGACGAAGTTTTTCAGGAGTCACATCATTTCCATCTTCATCTACAATTTTGATTCCTTCAATGTGATGACGAACAGAACGACGATAGCCTTCGATATATTCCTCACGAAGTTTAGCTTGTTCTACTTTTTCTTCCGCAGTCAACCCTTCTGTTTTTTTCTTTTTAGCAAGCTCATTAATACGAGCAATTTTTTCTGGTGTCATATTAGAACCTCCAATTATTTTTTAATTTTATTTTGTATTGAGAAGATTGAAAGCAGCCACTGTTTTTGCTTTATTTACAAGTTCAGCAAGGATAGCTAAACGGTTATTCTTCACATCAACATCATCTGCCATAACCATTGTATTATCAAAGAAAGCATCAATTACAGGACTAAGAGCAAATAGTTGCGTTAATTTATCACTAGCTGAACCTTGCAATTCAAGACTTTCTACTGCTTGAGCAAGTTCTTTTTCTTGTTCATTTTCAAAAAGACTTGCATCGACTTTAACCAAACCATTTGCTTTTTCAGCTAAATTAAAGGCACGAGATAGAGACTCAACTGATGATTTGTAATCTTCAGTATTTGCAGCTTCGCTTAAAGCTTCTGCAGCTTCAATCATATCAGAAACAACAAAATTCGAACTTGCGAGAACAGCTTCTTTGATATCTTTTGCAGTAGAACCCATCATCTTATCAACACGAGCTTTAATGAAGTTAAGCACTTCTTCTTGATTATCATAAGTTAGACTTTCAAATGATAAGGCATAAAGGCTCGCAATCAATTCGTCCATTGGAATCTTCCAACCAAAGTCTTCCAAGATTCGAACAATTCCTTGTGTTGCACGTCGAAGAGCATATGGGTCGTTTGAGCCTGATGGAATCAAGCCAACCGAGAAGAAAGATAAGAGAGTATCTAATTTATCGGCTAGTGCAAGTATTGCTCCAACTTTAGATTCAGGAAGAGCACCATCTGCAGAATCTGGAAGGTAGTGTTCACGAATAGCTTGTGCTACTGCTGCATTCTCACCAGCGAGAAGAGCATATTTCTCACCCATGATTCCTTGAAGCTCATCAAATTCACCAACCATACCAGTCAAGAGGTCAAACTTATAAATAGCTGCAGCACGAGCAAGGTCAACAGTTTCATCAACTGATAAACCTGCTTTTTCTGCCAAAAGAATAGCAATTTGCCCAGTACGAATCATGTGCTCACGAAGTGAACCAATCTTTTCATGGAAGGTTACGTGTGATAATTTAGCTACAAGATCTTCAATCTTGAGTTTTTGGTCTTCACGCCAGAAGAATTCACCATCTTCCAGACGTGCAACTAAGACTTTCTCATTTCCTCGGATAACATTATCCAGATACTCTGCATTTCCGTTACGAACAGAAATAAAGTTTGGTTTTAGATTTCCATCAAGGTCACGAACTACAAAGTAGCGTTGATGAGTCTCCATTGAAGTGACTAAAACTTCTTCTGGAACCTCTATGTACTTAGGATCAAAATTCCCTATAAAGGCAGTTGGGTATTCAACCAAATTCAGAACTTCATTTAAGAGTCCTTCATCAATTTGTACCTGAACACCTTCTGTAGCTTCGATAGCCTTAATTTGCTCACGAATCATATTTTCGCGTTCAATGCTATCTGCAATAACATAAACTTTGCGCAGGTCTTCTTCATAGCTGTCAGCATGCTGAATTTCTACTTCGTGACCAAGGAAACGATGTCCACGGCTAACTCTTCCTGAATGAATATCTAAGAAATCCATATCGAGTGCCACATCATCCAAAAGAACTGTCAACGTATGGACTGGACGGATATATTCAAAGGTATTGTTTGCCCAGTGCATACTTACTGGGAAGCTTAAGCTAGCCAATACTTCTGGAATTCCAGCCAAAACTTCCTCAGCTGGTTTTCCAGCTTCATGCTTAGTTACGTAGACATATTCTTCACCTTTGATTTCACGGAATTCGATATCATCTACAGTCAAGCCTTTACCACGGACAAACCCTTGCGCTGCTTTAGAGAAATTTCCTTCTGCATCCAAAGCAATTTTTTTAGAAGGTCCTTTAAAATCTTCAGTCAAATCCGTTTGTTGGTCTGCCAAGCCAAGTACGCGAACAGCCAAACGACGTGGAGTTGAAAAAGTTTGAATTCCTTCGTATGAAAGGCGGTTATTATCCAAAAAGGCTACCATTTTTTCACCTAGTTGTTTTTCACTTGGTGTGACAACGTAGGCTGGTAACTCTTCGAGTCCTAGTTCTACTAATAAGTTTTTTGCCATGTTTTTTCCTTTACAAAATTTCTTCTTTTTGATAGGCACCTTAGGTACTGGGGACGTTGCTAACTAACTTTGTGAGTCTGTGGGGAAATCTTCTGTCTTCTTGACAAAGTTTTCCAACAGTCTCATCAAAGTGGATTTAGTCAACTGATTTTTGAACCTAAAGTTTCAAAAATCCCCAGATATCAGTACGGCGGTGCCTATCCCTTTAGCAAGTCTTCGACTTGCCTCTGAGTGCCATACGGGCTCACTTTGTTCGCCCCTTTTCTATCCTTGTAACTTTTTTATTCTTCCTCTTCTGCTAGGAGTTTGGCGCGTGTGGCTTCGTCAAGAAGTGGGTAGCCGAGTTTTTTGCGTTCTGCTACGAAGGTTTTGGCTACTACACGGGCCAAGTTACGGATACGAGCAATATATCCAGCACGTTCTGTAACTGACACAGCTCCACGAGCGTCAAGCAAGTTGAAGGTATGTGAACATTTCAAAACGTAGTCGTAGGCTGGATGCACAAGACCTAGTTCTAATGCACGTCCAGCTTCTTTTTCAAATTTTTCGAAGTTTTCAAGAAGCATGTCTTGATCTGAAACTTCAAAGCTGTATTTTGAGTGTTCGTATTCTGGTTGAAGGAAGATTTCTCCATATTTAACTCCTGGAGCCCACTCGATATCGTAAACTGAGTCTACCTCTTGGATATAAGAAGCTAAACGTTCTAAACCATAAGTAACCTCAGCTGTAACAGGACCAGTTGCCAAGCCACCGACTTGTTGGAAGTAAGTGAACTGAGTGATTTCCATACCGTCAAGCCACACTTCCCAACCAAGACCTGCAGATCCAGTGGATGGGTTTTCCCAGTTATCTTCAACGAAGCGGATATCGTGTTCCAATGGGTTGATGCCCAATTTTTCCAAAGACTCAAGGTAGAGCTCCTGGATGTTTGATGGAGATGGTTTCATGACCACTTGGAATTGGTGGTGTTGGTAAAGACGGTTAGGATTTTCCCCGTAACGACCGTCAGCTGGACGACGTGATGGCTCTACATAAGCAGCATTCCATGGCTCAGGTCCGATAGCACGAAGGAAGGTGTAAGGACTCATAGTTCCCGCACCTTTTTCGTTATCATAAGCCTGCATAAGCATACAACCCTGATCATTCCAGTATTGTTGCAAAGTAAGGATAATTTCCTGGAAGGTTAGTTTTTTGGACATGTTTTACTCCTTTAATTTATATTATCTTTTTAGGTTTATTTATCAAGCAACCAAGAAAAAGCTGGATCCTGAAAAATATGACGTTTGGGAACAGTTTGTAAATTCTGATTGCATTCATCTATTGTACCTAATTTCAAAGCACAGACTTCTGGTATATTTTCTTGAACAGTGAAAATTTGACTATGACAGTTCTGGCAGTAATAACGCTGTTTTCCTGGAGAAGAACTATACGTAACAAGCTTTTCTTTTCCATGCAATACTAGATTTTTACTGCTAACTTTGGCATTAACTGTATAGGCAGACGCAGTTGCTTTCCGACAGAATGAACAGTGGCAAAAAACTAATTCAGATAATTCCTCATCTAGAGTGTAAGTCACTGCTTTACATAAACAAGATCCTTTAAGCATTGTACTCCTTTCTACTTAGGCATTAGACGAATTCAAAAAGAACCGAATTTCAACACCCAAGCCTTGCGACTAGGGGCGTTAAAAACGCGGTTCCACCCTAATTTATTACTTCATTATCTTTATTAAAATACCAAAAGCGCCACACTTATCTCTCAACCACCTGACTTCCACTACCACAGGCTCGCTTGGGATTTACTGATAAGATATTCTTTCTTGTCGTCTATTATAACAAAAAGGAATGAAAAAGTAAAATTATTTTATCACTAGTCCTATATATTTCTTAGCCAAATTAATTTAACTGCCCCATTTATGTCCCTTTTTGAACAAAAAGAAAAACCGCTAATCCTAAGACTAGCGGTCTAATCATGTTTTTAAGCTACGAATGTAGTTGCTCTATTATTTAAGAGTAACTGAAGCTCCAGCTTCTTCCAATTTAGCTTTGATTTCTTCAGCTTCTGCAGCTGCAACGCCTTCTTTGATGACACCTGGTGCACCATCAACAAGTTCTTTAGCTTCTTTAAGACCAAGACCTGTGATTTCACGTACAACTTTGATAACGCCGACTTTCTTGTCGCCTGCAGCTGTCAATTCAACGTCAAATGAATCTTTAGCAGCTTCTTCAGCACCACCAGCAGCAGCTACAGCTACAGGAGCAGCTGCAGTTACACCAAATTCTTCTTCGATAGCTTTTACAAGGTCGTTCAATTCAAGGATTGAAGCTTCTTTAATTTCAGCAATAATGTTTTCAATGTTCAATGCCATTGTTATTTCCTCCAAATAAGTTTTAAAATTAGTTTTTTATTTTTTCGTAGCTAGGCTACGCTGCGTAGCTTAAGATTAAGCTGCGTCTTCTTTGTTGTCTGCAACCGCTTTGACTGCAAGAGCAACGTTGCGCACTGGCGCTTGAAGTACAGAAAGGAGCATAGAAAGAAGTCCTTCGCGGTTTGGAAGAGTTGCAAGAGCAACGATTTCTTCTTTTGATGCGACAGCGCCTTCGATTGCGCCACCTTTGATTTCAAGTGCGTCAGCGTTTTTAGCAAAGTCGTTCAAGATTTTCGCTGGAGCGATAACATCTTCGTTAGAAAATGCTACAGCAGATGGTCCAACAAATACAGATGCAAGTTCTGCAAGGCCAGCTTTTTCAGCTGCACGACGTAAGATTGAGTTTTTAATAACTTTATACTCAACTTCGCTTCCACGAAGCTCACGACGAAGAACTGTATCTTGTTCAACTGTCAAACCACGAGCGTCTACAACGACGATTGATGCAGCAGCTTTCATTTTTTCAGCTACTACGTCAACTAGTTCCGCTTTTTTAGCAATAATTGCTTCACTCATTAGTGTGTTCACCTCCGTAATTATTTTGCTTGGGGAATTTTTCCAAAAGAAAAACGCGCCCAAACCTAGACACGAAAGTACAATACGCTTCTTTTTACATGATACGTTTTGTCCTCGGTAGGATATTTATGAGTCGAGCTCCCCTACTGTCTTAGGCAGTTTTTTCAAACCGTATATAAGTATACCATACTACTTTGTTTAGTGCAAGAGTTTTTTGCTTATTTTTTAAAAATTTTATTTATTTTTTAACCTTATTTCCAGATAATCTCATCAAAAATCAATTTTAGTTCTTGACTTGTTTGATTTTTTATTGTACTATACAACTGTATATACAGATAAAAAGGAGTTATTATGAATACACAAAAGAAAACACAATTCATGACCTTGACCGCATTGCTAACAGCTATCGCTATTTTGATTCCTTTGGTGATGCCCTTTAAAATTGTCATTCCTCCCGCTTCCTACACTTTAGGAAGTCACGTTGCTATTTTTATCGCAATGTTTCTCTCGCCATGGATGGCTATCTTTGTTATTATAGCTTCTAGTTTAGGATTTCTCATGGCTGGGTATCCGATTGTCATTGTACTTCGCGCCTTTTCCCACATATTCTTTGGAAGTCTGGGTGCTTTCTATCTTCAAAAACATCCTCAAACCTTGGACAATAAGAAATCTTCATTGATTTTTAACTTTGTACTTGGTTTGGTTCATGCTATTGCTGAAGTTTTGGCTTGTATGATCTTTTATGCTAGTACTGGAACTGACTTAAAAAATATGTTCTATGTCTTGTTTGTATTAGTTGGATTTGGTACTATTATCCATAGTATGGTAGACTATTACTTAGCCTTGGCTGTTTATAAAGCATTGAGAAAACGCCGTTAAGCGTTTAGAGAGAAGAATATGACAAAAAATCGAAAAGAAGCTCTTTTACAACTGTTAAAGGAGTCTCAAAAACCTCTAAATGGTCAAACATTAGCAGACCGTTTTCATGTAACCCGCCAGATTATCGTTCAGGACATTGCTGTTCTTCGTGCAGACGGTGCTCCTATCTTATCAACCAATCGTGGCTATATTTATAAAGAAAATAAAACCAATCCTTATGTTCACAAACTGTTTAAAGTCAAGCACGAAATGGAAGAAATTGGCCAAGAACTTCTAGCTATCGTCGATAATGGGGGACGTGTTCAGAATACCTTGATTGATCATCCTGTCTACGGTGAAATTGAAACCTTGCTCAAACTCTCTTGTCGCCGTGATGTTCAGCATTTTTTAGAGCAAGTCGAACGGTCTGACTTTAGACCACTTTCTGAATTAACAGATGGCGTCCACTATCACCTTGTCGAAGCTGAAAACGAACAAGACCTTCTCTATATCGAGAAGGCCTTGGATAAGTTAGGTTATTTAGTAAAAGATTAGAAAGTCTTCTTTTCCCACCCGTCTTCTGTACGGTGACGATAGAAAAATTCAGACTTGTCTGGAGCTTCCATCATCTCCATCAAAGGTAACATATCATAGGCCAGATCCAAATTTGGAATCTGGTCTTTTTGTACCCAGGACACTTCTCCTTCTTCAGAGGACTGGAGAGTACCCGTAAATTCAGTCGCCTTGTAACAAAAGACAATGTAGCGCTCACCCGAATCTAAAGGCCAATTTTTAATGCCGACCAGTTGAGGATTTTGGATTGTCAGACCTGTCTCTTCATAGATTTCTCGGATAACTGACTCTGCAAAAGCCTCTCCATCTTCAACATGGCCTCCTGGAAAGGCATAGCCAGACCAGCGATTGCTTTCAGGTGATCGATACTGCATAACCACGCGCTGCTTTTCAAGATCTTCAATTAGGCAAATATTGGTTAGAATGGTTAATTGTGCACGAGACATACATAGACTCACTTTCTAATGTTTAATTTTCAACATACTTAACTTTAGACTTCATAATCAAAGGATTAACTAAGTCGTGATATTCATGAATTTCATGGAGCAAGGATCCTCTAATGATTCTGATTTCATTATTTTCTTTATTAACGTAGTAGTCTATATTGATTGGCATAGATGAATCTGGAACCATGGAAAAGAAGAAAAATGTCATGAACCAGATCAAGAGAGCAATGAATCCGCTGAGAGCCTGAAAAATTAGATGATGCCACTGAAAAATTCTCGTTTTATAAAAGATGGTCCATGGTTGGATAAATAAGGTCAAGCAAAGACCAAAGAACCAGAAATTCCACAAGATTGGTGTAAAGGCAAAACCAAAGAGGCCTAAGATAAAATGAATCAGTACAAATACTAGGCACAAAAGATAAATAAACCTAAATACAGTTAGATGTTTCATCATGATTGACTCCTTTTCTTTTCAATATATTTCATTACTAGAGTTATAATAGATGCCAAACTGAAAAAGATCAGATAAGTTGCAATAGGAAACCAAATGTAACGGTGATCTAGGGATAAGAGGGGAGGTAAAATTCCTTTACTATTTTTCCCGCCAATACCAATAAAGAGATGAACTATTAAACCAATACTATTAAGATAGATAAATAAATCTGCATATCTTTTTATCGTCATTCTTGTGCTAGTCAAGTCTAGGAACCAATAGTCAAATAATCGATACACCAGACAAAAAAGATTTATATATATTGGAAAACTATAGTTGATATCTCTGTAGGGTGACGGAATAGGAAGGAGTTTAAAAACAAGAGTGACACCTAGTCCTATTCCTAAGATGAGAGCAAGGATCAGGAAAAAACCTATAATTTGATGAGAATCTAGCCAAAGCTGAAAACTTTCTTTCCTTGAAAGATTCTTTTTTGTATTTGACTTTCTTTTGTTACTTTTATTTGATTGTATTTTTCCCATTTTCTTCTTTTCTCTTTTTCTTTTCAATATACTTGGAAATTATAATTGTCACAATAGGCACTAGAAAGAAAATGAAATAAGTAACGAGGGGAAACCAGATATAGCGATAGTCTAATGCCCATATAGGAAGTAATCTTCTTCCTCTTTTAGAGGTCATCCCAATCGTTAACTGTAATACACAAGCAATTCCGTTAAGATATAAAAACTTTTCTGCAAAATTTTGCAAGGAAATCCATTCTTTCCTAAAGGTACGAAGGAAAGAATGATAAGATGCATTCACCAAAAGAACGATATTTAAATAAAGTGGAAAACTATAATCCAGTTCCCTATAGGGACTTGGAATGAGAGGTGTTCCGTACAATAGGTAAAATATTCCTAGAGCAGAGAATAACAAAATACTTGCATCAAGGATATAGGCAATTGTTGAAAGTTCAACAAACCACAAATTCATGCTGTCTAGTCAACCTATTTTCGCTTTAATTTCTGGTGTTTTTTAATGTTTCCTGTCTCTTACTTTTTTGTTTCATGATAGTCTTTTAACTTCTTCTGCTATCTTTTGGAGGTGTTTTTCACGCATACTAGCTGTATTCACCTCCCTACCGACTTCACCCAAAATACAGACACGCTTGGTTTTAATTCCACAGTGATTCAAGATAGCATTTTTCAAAACAGAAATGCCATAACTATCAGGAATGTTAAGAGAACCTGAAAAAACCTTGTACCACCACGTAGGGGCCATCGAAGTCGCATAAATACTGGCCGTTTTGCCTTTGAGCAACTTCTTAAATTGCTTACCTCTGAGGTAATTCCAGATAAAGCTGCCCTGATCATTGGCCGAGTAGGCTATCCCCGGTGTAAAGACCCGATCAATCCAACCTTTCAGGAGACTGGGCATACTACTCCACCAAATAGGATAAATAAAGATAAAATGGTCAGCCCACTGGATTAATTCTTGGGAACGAAGGATAAACGAATCTTTCTTCATCCGTTTTCGATAACCATAACGTAAAACAGGATCAAAATCTGCTTCATTGAGATTAATTACTTCAAACTCATGATGCGTTGAGTCAATATTTTCTACTATGGTTTGAAAAATAGCCTGACAGTAGCTTTCCTTATCAGGGTGCCCATTGATAACTAGAATTTTCATAAGTTCTCTCCTTCATCTCTTTGTTTCATTCTATCTATTTCACTTTTTATACTTGATTAGTTGATAATGGTTCAAAGATTGTAGATACGTCCTTTAGGAACTTTTATTTGCAGAACACATCATCCTCAATTCCTTAACAGGTTTTCCAAGGTCAAGTATTTTTTCTTGCCCATCAAAAGTAAAACCCATTTTTTGATAGAAAGCAATGGCTCGCTTATTATCTTTCAATACCCATAAATAAATTTCAGAGAAATGATCGAGAGCAACAAATGCAGCATGTATTAACTGTTCACTCACACCTTTTCCATAGTAATCTTTTAAAACATATAAGGCAATGATTTCACCAGCTTGAATAGTCTCATCACGAAAATTTCCATAGCTGATAAATCCAACGACCTGCTTTCCATCCATCGCAATCAAGGTATTTTCTGGATATTTTTGACTAAAGAATCGACATCTTTCTAATGTCATCGTCTCCTGAAATTCCGCGGGTAAAAGATCGTCATAAGCCTCTCTCCACGTTTGCCAATGAACGAGGGATTTGCCTTCTATCTCTTCAGGAGTTTCCATTGTTTTAATGATAATATTCATTCGCTTTATCCTATCTACCCCAACGCCTTGACTTCCAACATCATATCACGGATTTGCGCTGCCAACTCGAAGTCAAGCACTTCAACGGCTTCTTGCATTTGTTTTTCTAGTTTCTTAACCAATTCTTTGCGTTCTTGTTTGTTAAGACTATTGATATCGACTTCCTTGTCTTCTTCTTTAGCCACAGTTTTTGTGACAGAAATAAGGTCACGGATTTCCTTCTTAATAGTTTGTGGGACGATGCCATGCTCTTCATTATAGGCCATTTGAATCTTACGACGGCGAGCCGTTTCATCGATAGCTTTTTGCATAGACTGTGTCATTGTGTCAGCATACATAATAACATGCCCTTCACTATTACGGGCTGCACGACCGATGGTTTGTATAAGACCACGCTCATTTCGAAGGAAGCCTTCCTTGTCAGCATCGAGAATAGCAACCAGACTTACTTCAGGAACGTCAATCCCTTCACGAAGGAGATTGATTCCAACCAAGACATCAAAGACTCCTAATCGTAAATCTCGGATAATCTCTGTCCTCTCTAAAGTCTTGATATCCGAGTGCATGTACTTGACCTTGATCCCCATTTCCTTGAAGTAGTCTGTCAAGTCTTCTGCCATTTTCTTGGTCAAGGTTGTGATAAAGGTGCGTTCATTCTTTTCAACACGGGCATTGATTTCACCCAAAAGATCATCAATTTGTCCCATAGTCGGACGGACTTCCACTTCTGGATCCAAAAGACCAGTCGGACGAATGATTTGCTCAATAACGGTGTCCGTTTGTTCCATCTCGTAATCACCAGGTGTCGCTGAAACGTAGACAATCTGGTGGACATGACTTTCAAACTCTTCACGACGAAGGGGACGGTTGTCCAAAGCAGACGGCAAACGGAACCCGTAGTTAACCAACATTTCCTTACGTGAACGGTCACCATTATACATTCCTTTGATTTGCCCCATGGTCATATGGCTCTCGTCAATCATAATCAGAAAATCATCTGGGAAAAAGTCAAGAAGGGTGTACGGAGGCTCCCCTTCGCTTCGTCCATCCATGTGACGTGAGTAGTTTTCGACACCATTGGTATAACCCATCTCACGCAACATCTCGATATCGTACTCTGTCCGTTGTTTCAAGCGTTGCGCTTCGAGGAGTTTGCCTTCTTTTTCAAAGATAGCTAACTGCTCCTCCAACTCAGCCTGAATCTTAGCAATGGCTACTTCCATATGGTCGTCATTGGTCACAAAGTGAGTGGCTGGGAAAATCGCCAAATGGTCCACTTCACCGAGGACTTGACCAGTTAAAGCTTCAACCTCCCGGATGCGATCAATCTCATCTCCGAAGAACTCAACACGAAAGGCATGCTCGTCACGAGATGCTGGGAAAATCTCCACCACATCCCCACGTACACGGAATCTTCCCCGTTGGAAATCAATGTCGTTACGTTCAAATTGAATATCGACCAATTCATTCAGGAGTTTATCACGAGAAATTTCAAGTCCCGGGCGCAGACTTACTACACTATCAGCATATTCTTTAGGGGAACCCAAACCATAAATACAAGATACAGATGCTACAACGATGACATCGTTACGCTCCAAGAGCGCTGATGTAGCGGAGTGACGAAGTTTATCAATCTCATCGTTGACTGAACTATCTTTTTCGATATAAGTATCACTAGAGGGAACATAAGCTTCAGGTTGATAGTAATCATAGTAGGATACGAAGTACTCGACCGCATTCTCAGGGAAAAATTCTTTGAACTCCCCATAGAGCTGGCCTGCTAGGGTCTTATTGTGGGCGATAACCAGGGTCGGTTTATTGACCTGGGCAATCACCTGACTCATGGTATAGGTTTTCCCTGTACCAGTCGCCCCCATCAAGATTTGAGCTTTTTCACCACCCTCGATGTTATCTACCAACTGTTCAATAGCTTGTGGTTGATCCCCAGATGGTTGGTATTTGGATACGAGTTTAAATTTATTGTCTGTAATTCTATTGATCATCTCTTTGTCCTCACATATATAGACCTTATTTTACCATAAATCGCCAGAATTCTCTGAGTTGGGGAATAAAAGGGAAATACAAGATGTAACAAAATAATCCCGTAAATCAGTACATGTTTAAATGACAATATAATTAAATGGACTCATATTAGAAGTGAAGAATAAATAAGACTCTCGATATTACTTCGAAAGTCTTGTCTTTTATTTGAAACAATGCAATACGTAATAAACATCAACGTCAATGACTTACAGAAGTAGCAAAGCTTGTTCATCAGCATCATTTTTATGAGACTACTTAACTTCTTGATTTCTTATCAAAAGGTAAAGAGTGGCTCCAAGTAAAAACACCAATTCCATAGCATAAACACATAGTTGCAAGTAGGATGCTCTCCCTAGTATTGTATCCGTAATAATATTATAAAATAGATAACTAGTCATTGGTTCCGCTACTCTTTCTATGAACGGTTGTAACAAAATAGGAAATAGCAACAAAATAGCTAAACTCCCCATGGGACTTTTGAAAAAATAACTTAAAAAGTAAGAAATTAAAAAGTATTGGATGGAGCCAATCAAATAGAAACTGAAAATTTCTAAACCGACACCATTTTCGCTACTTAAAAAATGAAACCATATATGTAGTATAATGAAATATAAAGTTGATTGTAGTAACACATCAAATAACTCTACGAACAGGATACTCATTGAACTTAAGATCCTTTTTCCACTCACCAAATAAACTAATTTTGTTTCGTGTGATTGTAAGTCTACAAATGCATTAACACACCCAATAGCAACAGAGAACATTGATGCAAAAACAAGAGCTTGCTTTAAAGATAATTCTACAATTCTACCATTGATTGCAACTGGTAACACACTTAGTAGGCACACAAATCCTACCAACATTGACTGTATAGCTATCTGGTACTTTACGGGTTTTAAGCTATATTTTTTGACGATAAGACTGATAAATATTCTTGCCATTCTTCCTCCTCATTCGAATCATTTCTACAACAATTATTAATACCAAGAATACGACTCCTTCCACTACTAAAAGAGTAAATCCATACAATTGGCTCGTTTGAGTCCCTTCAATTCGACCAAAAGCAAATGACTTTGCTCCAATCAAAGGCAATAGATTCTCTATGTTAGAAGAAAGTCCTCTTAGAATACCTGATAGAGTGATTACTAATAATAAAACGATTGCAATTAATGATGAAATGGATTTTTTTGTGACTCTTACTAAAAATATAGCTAATAAAGTGAGGACAATCGCAAATATCATAACTCTTACCGTAACATCTAAAAACAAAGTAAATTCTATATAGTTCTTTAAAGTAGAATCTAGAAAAATGAGTAAAACAACAGCATTTACTATCGAAAATATTACAGTAGAAAGTAGTGATAAGACAATCGAACTAGCAATAAAACCAGTAAGTCGAACTTTCCAGTTAGGAATTATTAACTGAGTAAAATAATTATCACCAAATTGATAATGGGTTGAATAAACAAGTGAAACCAGAATTGGCAAGAAAATAACACTAGCTTGGTAGGGTGAAGATAAGAGAGCATCCCTGACTGTATAGACTGAATTCGATGATAAGATAGATGGATCAAGGTTTACTTCCCGTCCATTTCCTTCTACTAAGGCATTTATCACCTGAATATTTTGAATTGTAAAAAATATGCTGACTCCCAAAATAAGAGAAAAAGTTATTTTAAAAGTAGGTAAGCTACTATATTTATAAAGGTCACTAAAAAAGGAACGCTTTAACATATTATTCACCTTCTTTCCCTTCGAGCGCTTTAAAATATGCTTCCTCAAAAGAGCCAAACTGTTTCAAAATATCTTTTGTAGGAGCATCAATAACGATCTTCCCATTAGAAATACCAACTAAATGATCTACAGTTAATTCTAACTCACTCATATAATGACTTGTCATTAATACAGTTTTACCTTCATTGACAAAAGATTTTAAAAAATTACGTACCCAGCGAATTCCTTCTGGATCTAGTCCATTGATTGGTTCATCTAAAATTAAGATGTCAGGATTTGCTAATAAGGCTGTTGCTAATCCAAGACGTTGCTTCATTCCTAATGAATAGTCTTTTACTTTTTGATTTCTAGCTTCACTTAACCCCACCAAGTCTAAACATTTCTTGCACCTATTTCTGTCAACACCACAAGCCAAGCCAATCCACCGAAGATGCTGAAATCCTGTTCTCGTTGGATAAGGTTGGCAACTGTCGAGGAATGATCCAACAATACAAAAAGGATTATCTCCCAATTGCGAGTATTTTTTGCCATTGATCAATGCCATTCCTGTTTGACTATTTTCTAAACCAAGTAAAATTCTGATTAAAGTCGATTTCCCAGAACCATTTGGTCCAATCAATCCAGTTACCTCACCTTTCTTTGCTTTAAAAGTTACATTTTGCAGGACAATTTTATTATTATATTCCTTATGTAGATTTTGAATTGTTATCATCTATCCTTTTCCTTTCTGACTTTTTGTGAAATTCAACCTTCACTTGGAGCAAGTATATCAGGCGAATATCAGGAAAAAATCAGAATAAACATTTTTATAATTATTTTTTCATTTTTAACAAATTACTTTTTATGTTTGCTATAATATACACAAGTAATTGGAGGAACTATGAAGTATAAAATTTTAGCAATTGATGATGATGAAAAAATCTTACGATTAATAGTGAATGCATTAGAAGCAAACAACTTTAACGTAGAAACTCGGTCAAATATAGAAGAAATCGACATCTGTGACTTTACTGGATTCGATCTGATTTTACTTGACGTCATGATGCCTATTTCTGGTTTAGAGATTTGTCGCTCCATTCGTTCACAAATTACTACTCCAATCCTGTTTCTAACCGCTAAAAATTTTGAAGAAGATTTACTAAAGGGGATACAAGCTGGAGCAGATGATTACATCACAAAACCATTTAGCATTAAGGAATTGATTGCAAGAATTCAAATGCATCTTCGTAGAGAGGAAAGATCTCACCCTGCCTCTAAAGAAGAATTGATTTCAGATATAACTTTTTATCGAGATAGTCAAGAAGTTTATTATCAATCAAAGAGCATTTCTCTAACTAAGCGAGAATTTAATCTACTTTATCTTTTAGCTAAAAATGAGAACCGAATATTTAGCGCAGAGGAACTTTACGATTACCTCTATCCTGTAAGCTCTGATGTACAACTACGGTCAATCACCGAATACATCTATCAAATCAGACAAAAATTTAAGGCTCATCAAATTGATCCTATCAAAACGGTTTGGGGAGGAGGATACAAATGGCAAAAGAACTGACAATCAAGCAACTCATTAAGCGTACTTATCTTACAATCATTTGGCAATTTCTTCTATGTCTTATACTTTTTTACATAGTTCCAGCTCTTCTATCTTCTGTATCTGGAATCAATGAGAAAAATGCCAATTTCTTTGCTTTATTTTTTAGCGTCAGTTCTTGGATTTATCTTTGCATCATTTTAATTCTTATCATTGTAACAAATATTCGAAAATTATTAACCAAGATTCAAAAAGAAATGAACATGGTTTATCATAGTGGTCTATATTTCAACAAAAATGATCATCAGCATTTTCAGATTAAAGAATTTATTGAAACAAATGATCTGATCGAAAAAATGCAAGCTGATATAAAAAATAGGATTGAAAATGAAAAAGAACAAAAAAAAGAACTCATGTTTCAAGTATCTAGCGCTGCACATGATCTTCGAACTCCTCTAACTGTCATCAGAGGAAATGCTGAATTCCTACAATCTACCAAACAAACACCCCAAGTAATGGAATGTCTAAAAGATCTGGAGCAAGCAAGTATTCAGTTAAATGAGTATTTCAACCACTTCATCCAATACTCCAAAACTTTTTATGACCATGATATTCAACTTGAAAACATATCAATTAAACAAGTAACTCATCAATTAAAGGAACATATCACACCTTTACTTCCTAGAAATACACACTTTGTTTTTACAAACACAGTAAATCCATCAACACAAATTGCAATTCATTCCAATCTATTTTTCCGAGCAATCACAAATATTATTAATAATGCAATACAACATCAAAAAGAAAATGATGCACAAATCCACCTAACAATTTCACAAGAAAATAGTCAATTAGTTCTAACTATATGGAATAACCAATCTAGTTTTTCAAAAAACATATTACAAAATGCTGGAAATCTTTTCTATAAAGATGACCAAGCAAGAACTCCCTCTCAAGAAAGTCACTATGGACTTGGTTTATCTTTCGTCAAACGTGTCATGAAACTTCATAATGGAACTATGCACTTAGAAAATAGCAATAATGGTGCACAAGTCAAGCTAATCATTCCTATTATATAGAACAAGCCGAACTCATCATTATGTGTTCGGCTTCTTTTAATTTTACATCAAAAAAATCAGTATTACAAGAAACTACATGTCACATCTTCTCACATCAAAATGCTAAATATTTGCCAACTTTTTTATTTTCTGCTATAATGGGTAAATATTCTAAAAAGGAGACTAAACATGAAGAAAAAAATCCTTGCATTTTTATTATTTTTATTTCCCTTATTCTCTTTAGGCTATGTTAATGCGGACACTATCAAGATTGTTAGTGATACTGCTTATGCACCCTTTGAGTTTAAAGATACAGACCAGACTTATAAAGGAATTGATGTCGACATCATCAATAAAGTCGCTGAGATAAAAGGATGGAATATCCAAATGTCTTATCCAGGATTTGATGCTGCTGTCAATGCGGTCCAAGCAGGGCAAGCAGATGCAATCATGGCTGGTATGACAAAAACCAAAGAACGTGAAAACGTCTTTACCATGTCTGATACATACTATGATACAAAAGTTGTCATCGCAACGACTAAGTCTAACAAAATCACTAAGTATGAAGAACTCAGTGGTAAAACTGTTGGTGTTAAAAACGGTACTGCCGCACAACGTTTCCTAGAAAGTATCAAAGATAAATATGGTTTCACTATCAAAACCTTTGATACTGGTGATTTGATGAATAACAGTCTCAGTACAGGTGCTGTAAATGCCATCATGGATGACAAACCAGTCATCGAGTACGCTATTAACCAAGGGCAAGATCTCAGTATCAACATGGACGGAGAAGCCGTTGGAAGCTTTGCTTTTGGAGTTAAAAAAGGTAGCAAGTACGAATACCTAGTTACAGAATTTAACGAAGCTTTAGCCCAGATGAAAAAAGATGGTAGCTTGGACAAAATTATCAAGAAATGGACAAGTTCTTCTAAAACTAGTTCACAAGTAACTTCTCTCACTTCTACTACAAGCGCAGGTCAAAAAGCTACTCCAGTCAAATCAAAATACGTTATCGCAAGTGATTCTTCATTTGCACCATTTGTTTTCCAAAACTCAAGCAACCAGTACACTGGTATTGATATGGACTTGATCAAGGCTATTGCCGAAGACCAAGGTTTTGAAATTGAAATCACCAACCCAGGTTTTGACGCTGCTATTAACGCGGTTCAATCTGGTCAAGCTGATGGTATGATTGCTGGTATGTCTGTTACAGACGCTCGTAAAGAAACCTTTGATTTCTCTGATTCTTACTATACAGCTAATACTATTCTTGGAGTTAAGGAATCAAGTACCATTTCTTCTTATGAAGATTTGAAGGGTAAAACCGTTGGTGTTAAAAACGGTACTGCTTCTCAAACCTTCCTAACTGAAAATCAAAGCCAATATGGTTATAAAATTAAAACCTTTGCAGACGGTTCATCTATGTATGATAGCTTGAACACTGGTTCAATTGACGCTGTGATGGATGACGAACCAGTTCTTAAATACTCTATCAGTCAAGGGCAAAAATTAAAAACACCAATCGAAGGTACTCCAATCGGTGAAACTGCTTTTGCAGTTAAAAAGGGAAGCAATCCTGAATTGATTGAAATGTTCAACAATGGTCTTGCAAATCTTAAAGCAAGTGGTGAATTCCAAAAGATTCTTGATAAATACCTTGCAACTGATTCAACAAGTGAATCATCAACTGTTGACGAAACTACTATCTTGGGCTTGTTGAAAAACAACTACAAACAACTCCTCAGCGGACTTGGAATTACCCTTTCTCTAGCTTTGATTTCCTTTGCAATTGCGATTGTTATCGGGATTATCTTTGGTATGTTTAGCGTTAGTCCTTATAAATCACTTCGTCTTATTTCAGAAATCTTTGTCGATGTGATTCGTGGTATTCCATTGATGATTCTTGCTGCCTTTATCTTCTGGGGAGTTCCTAACTTTATCGAATCCCTTACAGGCCAACAGAGTCCAATCAATGACTTTGTCGCTGGTACAATCGCCCTCTCCCTAAACTCAGCCGCTTATATCGCTGAAATTGTTCGTGGTGGTATTAAGGCAGTTCCTATCGGACAAATGGAAGCTAGTCGAAGCCTTGGTATCTCATACAGTAAAACCATGCGTAAGATTGTCTTGCCACAAGCAACCAAACTTATGCTTCCAAACTTCGTCAACCAATTTGTTATCGCACTTAAAGATACAACGATCGTATCTGCAATCGGTTTGGTCGAACTCTTCCAGACTGGTAAGATTATCATTGCTCGTAACTACCAAAGTTTCAAAATGTATGCAATTCTCGCAGTCTTCTATCTTGTGATTATCACTCTTCTTACTAGACTTGCAAAACGCTTAGAAAAGAGGATTCAATAATGGCTAAATTAAAAATCGATGTCGATAATTTACATAAACAATATGGTAAAAACAAAGTCCTTAAAGGAATCTCAGCAAAATTCTATGAAGGAGATGTTGTTTGTATCATTGGACCTTCTGGTTCAGGTAAATCAACTTTCTTGCGTAGCTTGAATCTCCTTGAGGAAGGTACAAAAGGTCATATCACAGTTAATGGCTATGATTTGACGGATAAAGCAACCAACGTGGACCACGTTCGTGAAAATATCGGAATGGTGTTCCAGCACTTCAATCTTTTCCCACACATGACGGTATTGGAAAATATCACTTTCGCACCAGTAGAGCATAAGTTGATGACTAAGGCCGAAGCTGAAAAATTGGGAATGGAACTTCTTGAAAAAGTTGGACTCGCTGATAAGGCTAATGCAAATCCTGAAAGCCTATCAGGTGGTCAAAAACAGCGTGTGGCTATCGCTCGCGGTCTAGCCATGAACCCTGATATCATGCTCTTTGACGAACCAACTTCTGCCCTCGACCCTGAGATGGTTGGAGACGTTCTTAACGTTATGAAGGAATTGGCCGAACAAGGCATGACCATGATCATCGTAACCCACGAAATGGGATTTGCTCGCAAGGTTGCCAATCGAGTTATCTTTACTGCAGATGGTGAATTCCTTGAGGACGGTACACCTGACCAAATCTTTGATAACCCACAACATCCGCGTCTTAAAGAATTTTTAGACAAGGTTCTAAACGCTTAAAAGAGATTGGGCAAAAAGTCTTTATAATCAAAAAAACGCATTGTATCAGGTATAAAAAACTTGATATTATGCGTTTTATTGTGGGAAAATTTACTTCGGTTTCTCCTAATACTCAATGAAAATCAAAGAGCCAACTAGGAAGCTAGCCGCAGGTTGCTCAAAGCAC
>NZ_KV804196.1:418-661 GCF_001811305.1 Streptococcus sp. HMSC056C01 | reverse complement strand
CAGAAGGCAAGACAATCAAGGAAGATGTTACTGATGAAAAAGACCAACCAATTAATAAGGCCTACGATACAGTTGTAGACAATCGTCCGCAAGAGATTAAATTCGAAGGTAAGACTTATGAGTTAGTCCCAGCTGGTAACTACACAGTCGGTGAAGTAGATGACGAAGGTCACCTCAAGTCAACAGACCCAACAACAGGTGCAGTTGCTAAAGAGGATAAGAATGTAACTTACATCTACAAAC
>NZ_KV804196.1:0-318 GCF_001811305.1 Streptococcus sp. HMSC056C01 | reverse complement strand
TAGATGAAAATGGTAAAGAGATTCAAAAACCTCGCCAAGATACTCCAAACTCACCATATGACACACCATATGACACTACTGAAGAAGGTGAAAAACCAAACACAATCAAGAGTGAAGATGGTAAGACATATAAGATCGTACCGAAGGGTGATTATCCAGTAGGTAAGGTTGATGAGAATGGACACCTTGAAAAGTCTGACCCAGTTACAGGTCAGGTTACTAAACCAAAATCAACTATTACTTATGTCTATAAAGAAGTGAATGGAAATGTCTATGTACACTACGTAGATACAGAAGGCAAGACCATCAAGTCAGATG
>NZ_KV804195.1:43099-72285 GCF_001811305.1 Streptococcus sp. HMSC056C01 | reverse complement strand
CATGTGTCGGCGGTTCGATTCCGTCTCGCGCCATTTAAATATTTTGGAAGGGTAGCGAAGAGGCTAAACGCGGCGGACTGTAAATCCGCTCCTTCGGGTTCGGGGGTTCGAATCCCTCCCCTTCCATAACCTTAACTACGGGCATAGTTTAAAGGTAGAACTAAGGTCTCCAAAACCTTCAGTGTGGGTTCAATTCCTACTGCCCGTGTTTTAAAATTATGGCGGGTGTGGTGAAGTGGTTAACACACCAGATTGTGGCTCTGGCATGCGTGGGTTCGATCCCCATCACTCGCCTATTTTATATTATTGGGGTATAGCCAAGCGGTAAGGCAAGGGACTTTGACTCCCTCATGCGTTGGTTCGAATCCAGCTACCCCAGTTACTATTTGCCGGCGTGGCGGAATTGGCAGACGCGCTGGACTCAAAATCCAGTGTCCGCAAGGACGTGCCGGTTCGACCCCGGCCGCCGGTATAGTATTAAAGACAAGGTTTTTGGATCTTGTCTTTTTTGTTGAATAATTTATTAAAATTTCACTAAAAAAGGTCTATACCATTTACAAATTGTTTTGAAAGGTTTATAATGTAATTGACATAATAAATAGTAGATTATTTCTTAAGGGGGTTATCATTATGCCTAAGTATATTAAAGCTGATCAATTTTTCTATCCACATGGTATTCGTCGTGGAGGTTATTTGGAACTTATTGATGGTAAGTTTGGTAAGCATGTTGAAGAGATTTCTGGGGATGCTGAAATTTTAGATTATTCTGGTTATAGCATCGCACCTGGTCTCGTTGATACACATATTCACGGTTTTGGTGGTGTGGATGTTATGGATAATAATATCGAAGGTACACTTCATACGGTGAGTGAAGGTCTTCTTAGCACAGGTGTTACTAGTTTCCTACCAACTACACTAACTTCATCATACGAACAATTGCTGGCTGTTACTGAAAACATTGGTGCACGCTATCAAGAAGCATCTGGTGCTAAGATTCGTGGTATTTATTTTGAAGGACCTTACTTCACCGAAGAATTTAAGGGGGCTCAAAATCCTGCCTATATGAAAGATCCACGTATGGATGAGTTCCGCGCTTGGCAGAAGGCTGCTAATGGTCTTCTTAATAAAATTGCTCTTGCACCTGAACGTGATGGGGTTGAGGACTTTGTACGTACTATTACTGGTGAAGGTGTAACTGTTGCTCTGGGTCACTCTAATGCTACATTTGATGAAGCTAAAAAAGCTGTTGATGCCGGAGCTAGTGTATGGGTTCACGCCTATAATGGAATGCGTGGCTTAACACACCGCGAACTTGGAATGGTTGGTGCTATGTATGAGTTACCACATACTTATGCAGAATTGATTTGTGATGGTCATCACGTGGATCCTAAGGCTTGCGAAATTCTTCTTAAACAAAAGGGAACTGAAAATATTGCCCTTATCACTGACTGTATGACAGCAGGTGGTTTGCAAGATGGAGATTATATGTTAGGTGAATTTCCGGTTGTAGTTGCAAATGGAACTGCTCGCCTTAAATCTACAGGTAACTTGGCAGGATCCATTCTCAAACTTAAAGATGGTTTGAAAAATGTCGTTGAGTGGGGAATTGCAAATCCTCATGAGGCAGTCATGATGGCTAGTCTGAACCCAGCTAAATCAGTTCATATCGATGACGTCTGTGGACAAATTCGTGAAGGCTACGATGCAGACTTTATCGTGTTAGATAAAGATTTGGAATTAGTAGCAACTTATCTAGATGGTGAAAAACGTTATCAAGCATAATCTAAAAAGTAGAAACGATTTTCGTTTCTTCTTTTTTTAAATAAATTTGTTATTTATTTCACAAATTACTTGATTTTTATATTGAAAAGGCTTACAATCATGATATAAATAATACAAATAAAAAAGCGGAGGATTGCTTATGAAAGCTTATACTTACGTTAAACCAGGCCTTGCGTCATTTGTTGATGTTGACAAACCAGTTATTCGTAAGCCAACAGATGCTATTGTGCGTATCGTTAAGACTACTATTTGTGGTACAGACCTTCATATTATTAAAGGGGATGTTCCTGCTTGTAAGAGTGGAACTATCCTAGGACATGAAGGAATTGGTATTGTAGAGGAAGTCGGAGCAGGAGTTTCAAACTTCAAAAAGGGTGATAAGGTTTTGATTTCTTGCGTTTGTGCATGTGGCAAGTGTTACTATTGTAAAAAAGGAATCTATGCTCACTGTGAAGACGAGGGTGGATGGATTTTTGGACATTTGATTGACGGTATGCAAGCAGAATATCTTCGTGTGCCTCATGCTGATAATACTCTTTATCATACTCCAGCTGACTTGTCTGATGAAGCTTTGGTTATGTTATCTGATATCTTGCCAACTGGCTATGAAATTGGTGTCTTAAAAGGGAAAGTTGAGCCTGGTTGTAGTGTAGCTATCGTTGGTTCAGGGCCAGTTGGATTGGCAGCTCTCTTGACGGCACAATTCTATTCTCCAGCTAAATTGATTATGGTGGACCTAGACGATAATCGCTTGGATACTGCAGTTTCTTTCGGTGCTACTCATAAGATTAATTCTTCAGACCCTGAAAAAGCAATTCAAGAAATTTATGATTTGACAGATGGTCGAGGTGTAGATGTCGCTATTGAGGCGGTAGGAATTCCTGCAACGTTTGATCTCTGTCAAAAGATTATCGGTGTAGACGGAACAGTAGCCAACTGTGGTGTGCATGGTAAACCAGTTCAGTTTGATTTGGACACTCTTTGGATTCGTAACATTAATGTTACTACTGGATTGGTTTCTACCAATACAACTCCTCAGCTTTTGAAAGCCTTAGAAAGTCATAAAATTGAACCTGAAAAATTGGTAACTCATTATTTCAAACTTAGTGAAATAGAAAAGGCCTATGAAGTATTTAGTAAGGCCGCCGATCATCATGCGATTAAAGTGATTATTGAAAACGATATTTCAGAAGGCTAATCTTGTTTTTAAATCCAGTTATTCGTTTTTGAATAGCTGGATTTTTTGAAAATGTTATATAATTCGTGAAAATGAGCAAAATTCTTTCATTGTTCTCAAAATTTCGCTATAATATACGGTACAAAGGAAGTTAAACTATGTATCGAGTTATAAAAATGTACGGAGATTTTGAACCGTGGTGGTTTATAGAAGGCTGGGAAGACGACGTCATTGCGAGCAAAAAATTTGATAACTATTATGATGCTTTGAAATATTATAAGTCTTGTTGGTTTGAGTTAGAAAAGGAGATTCCCCTTTACAAAAGTAGAGGAGACTTGATGACTATTTTTTGGGATCCAGAAGATAAACGCTGGTGTGAAGAATGCGATGAATTTCTTCAGCAATATCATTCCTTGGCTTTGTTGGAAGATGGTCAAGTCATTCCTGATGAAAAATTTAGACCTGGTTACGAAAAGCAGACTGGTTTAGAAATCCACCGTACTTGTCGCATAAAAAAAGAAGAAACAACTTTTTAATGAAGTTGTTTCTTCTTTTTTATATTTTCTTCGAATAATAAGAATGAGGAGGAAGATATGGTACAAACACTTGCACAAGAATTGATTAGACTAGCTAAAAAACAAGGAGCTCAGGACATCTATTTTGTTCCTAAAGAAAAGTCTTATGAGCTACATATGCGAGTTGGAGATGAGAGACATTTGATTAACACCTATGACTTTGAAAAGTTGGGGGCTGTCATTAGTCATTTTAAGTTTATTGCGGGGATGAACGTTGGAGAAAAACGCCGTAGTCAGCTTGGTTCCTGTGATTATCAGCATGGAGACAAGGTTTCTTCATTACGTTTATCGACGGTGGGAGATTATCGTGGTCATGAGAGTCTAGTAATCCGACTTTTGCATGATCAAGAACAAGAGTTGCGCTTCTGGTTTCAGGACCTTATAGAACTGGAAAAGGGCTTTAGGCAACGCGGGCTTTATCTTTTTGCAGGCCCCGTAGGAAGTGGCAAAACTACTTTGATGCATGAATTAGCTAAGTCATTGTTTAAGGGACAACAGGTCATGTCCATTGAAGATCCAGTAGAAATTAAGCAAGAAGAAATGCTACAATTACAGCTCAATGAAGCTATCGGACTTAGCTATGAGAACTTGATAAAACTTTCCCTACGACATCGTCCAGATCTTTTAATCATTGGAGAAATTCGAGATAGTGAAACAGCCCGTGCCGTTGTACGAGCTAGTCTGACAGGTGTCACGGTATTCTCGACAATCCATGCCAAGAGTGTTCGTGGGGTTTATGAGCGCCTCTTAGAACTTGGTGTTAGTGAAGATGAACTTGCAGTTGTTTTACAAGGTGTTTGTTATCAGAGACTAATCGCAGGAGGAGGAATTATTGATTTTGCAAACAAAAATTACCAAGAACACCAGGCAGAAAAGTGGAATAGACAAATTGACCAGCTTCTTAAAGAAGGACATATCACTGCCCTTCAAGCTGAAACGGAGAAAATTAGCTACCAGTAAGCAGAAGAAAATCATCACACTCTTTAACAATTTATTTTCCAGTGGTTTTCATCTGGTAGAAATCATTTCCTTTTTAGATAGAAGTCTCTTGTTGGAAAAGGAATATGTATCGCAGATGCGTCTAGGGCTCTCTCAGGGAAAATCCTTCTCGGAAATGATGGGGACTTTAGGTTTTTCAAGTTCAATTGTCACGCAACTTTCCTTAGCTGAAGTTCATGGGAATCTTCATTTGAGTTTAGGGAAAATTGAGGAGTATCTTGATAATCTTGCTAAGGTCAAGAAAAAGTTAATCGAAGTTGCGACCTATCCAATCATTTTGTTAGCTTTCTTACTGCTCATTATGTTGGGGTTGCGAAATTATCTCTTGCCCCAACTGGATAGTAGTAACATAGCTACCTTAGTGATTAGCAACCTACCACAAATTTTTCTTGGGATTGTTCTAGCGTTAAGTCTAGCATCTTTAACGGGATTGGTCTTCTACAGAAAATCTAGGAAGATACAAGTCTTTTCTTTTCTAGCTAGAATCCCCTTTCTAGGTGTGTTTATTCAATATTATCTGACGGCCTATTATGCTCGGGAATGGGGCAATATGATTGGACAAGGTTTAGAGTTGTCACAGATTTTCCAGATGATGCAGGAGCAAGGCAATCCTCTTTTTAAGGAAATCGGACATGATTTATCCCTGTCCTTGCAAAATGGGTATGAATTTTCTATGGTTGTGCAGGATTATCCTTTTTTTAGAAGAGAGTTGGGACTAATCATTGAATATGGAGAGGTCAAGTCCAAGTTGGGGAGCGAATTGGAAATCTATGCGGAAAAAACTTGGGAGGCATTCTTTACTCGAGTTAATCGTACTATGAACTTAGTTCAACCCCTGGTCTTTATTTTTGTAGCTCTGCTAATCGTTTTATTGTACGCAGCTATGTTGCTGCCTATGTATCAAAATATGGAGGTAAATTTTTAGATGAAAAAAATGATGATAAAATTAAAAGAAGCTAAGGTAAAAGGGTTCACACTGGTAGAAATGCTAGTCGTATTGCTCATCATTAGTGTCCTACTCTTACTGTTTGTGCCAAACCTAACTAAGCAAAAGGATGCAGTGAATGACAAGGGGAAAGCAGCAGTCGTCAAGGTGGTAGAAAGCCAAGCTGAACTCTATACTCTAGATAAAAATGAGGATGCTAGTCTAAGTAAACTAGAGGCAGATGGACGCATCACTGCTGAGCAAGCAAAAGCCTATAAGGAATACCATGCAAAACAAAAGACAAGTCAAACAGTTGCGGATTAGGGCTTTTACTATGTTAGAAAGTTTATTGGTCTTAGGGATAGTCAGTCTGTTAGCCTTGGGTTTGTCAAGTTCAGTTCAATCAACTTTTGCGGCTGTGGAAGAACAAATTTTCTTTATGGAGTTTGAGGAACTTTATCGGGAAACTCAGAAGCGAAGTCTGGCTAGTCAGCAGAAGATCAACTTGATTTTGGAAGAGAGAAGTATTGGAAATGGCTATCAGAAATTAGCCATTCCAAAAGGAATTCAACTACAGTCCAATCAGTCAATCACCTTTGATAAGGCTGGAGGAAATTCGTCTCTTGCAAGTGTGAGATTTCAAACAAGGAAAGAAGTAGTTCGCTACCAACTATATCTAGGAAATGGAAAGATTAAACGTATTCAAGAAGCAAAAAATTAAGGCGGTTATTTTACTGGAGGCAGTGATTTCACTAGCTATTTTTGCCAGTATTGCAACCCTCTTGTTAGGGCAGATTCAAGAAAGTAGACGACAGGAAGCAAGACTATTAGAACGGGAAGAAGTTTTGCGAGTGGCTCGTATGGCTTTGCAGACTGGACAAAAGCAGTTGACTGTCAATGGGCTTACAGTTCATGTTGTCTCGAATGAGCGAGGTTTGGAGGTGTATCATGGAACTGAAAAATTACTGGCGATTCAAGATAAGTAGAGTCAGAGCTTTTACACTTTTAGAATCCCTGGTTGCTCTTATTGTGATTAGTGGGAGTTTGCTTCTTTTTCAATCTATGAGCCAACTCTTGGTTTCAGAAGTTCGCTACCAGCAGAAAAGTGAGCAAAAAGAATGGCTTTTATTTGTGGATCAGCTGGAAGCAGAGCTGAATCGAGCCCAATTTGAAAAAGTGGAGAATGATAGACTTTACCTCAAACAGGATGGGAACCCCATTTCCATGGGAAAATCAAAGTCAAATGATTTTAGAAAAACAGATGCCAGTGGACGTGGTTATCAACCCATGGTTTACGGTCTGAAATCAGCTCATATTTACAAAAACGGGCAAAATGTTCATTTTAATTTTCAGTTTGAAAAGGGACTAGAGAGGGAGTTCATCTATCGTGTGGAAAAAGAAAAAAGTTAGAGCTGGAGTTCTCCTTTACGCGGTTACTATTGCTGGAATTTTTAGTCTCTTGTTGCAGTTTTATCTAAATCGACAAGTGGCTCATCATCAGGATTATGCCCTCAATAAAGAAAAACTCCTTGCATTTGCAATGGCTGAGAGGACCTATGAAAAAGCTAGTTCTGAGAGTGGTCAGCAGTCATTTAATGCAGGAAAGACAACTTATCGTAATGACCAAAAGGGTTTTACAACGATTGTTGACACTGGGAAAAATCAATTTGAATTTCGTTTTCCACCTTTGAAAAAGACCGACGATAAGACGAAGAAAACAGAAAAAAAGTCAAAAGAAGAAAGCGAGAAGAAAAAAGAAGAGGTTAAAAAAGAGGCCACCGAGCCATCTAAAGTTGCTCCTTCAAAGAATAATAAGACATAGATTATCAGATTTATAAAATCTAGTTTAAGTGGTGATGTTGGACTCAGTGGGTTAGGACAAGGCTTTTGCACGAAATCATGCTATAATAGATACATATGGAGGACGGAAAATGTCAAGTGTAAAATTGTATCTAGTACGTCATGGGAAAACAATGTTTAATACGATTGGTCGTGCTCAAGGTTGGAGTGATACTCCACTGACAGCTGAAGGGGAACGAGGCATTCATGAATTGGGGATTGGCTTGCGTGAGTCTGGTTTAAGATTTGAGCGTGCTTATTCAAGCGACTCTGGGCGGACCATTCAGACTATGGGAATTATCCTTGAGGAACTAGGTTTAACAGGGCAAATTCCTTATCGTATGGATAAGCGAATCCGTGAATGGTGCTTTGGTAGTTTTGATGGTGCTTATGATGGGGACTTATTTATGGGGATTATTCCTCGTATTTTTAATGTCGATCATGTGCATCGTTTATCCTACGCGGAGCTAGCTGAAGGTCTGGTAGAAGTGGATACAGCAGGCTGGGCTGAAGGCTGGGAAAAACTAAGTGGGCGTATCTGGGAAGGTTTTGAAGCCATTGCTAAGGAAATGGAAGCTAATGGGGGAGGAAATGCTCTCGTAGTCAGCCATGGAATGACTATTGGAACCATTGTTTATTTAATCAACGGAATGCATCCACATGGCCTTGATAATGGAAGTGTGACGATTCTTGAGTACCAAGATGGTCAGTTCTCAGTCAAGATTGTTGGCGACCGTAGCTACCGTGAAATTGGACGAGCTAAGTTAGAAGAGCAAGCTAGTTCAAAACAATAAAAATTCTCTACTTAAATTAGAAGATGTTTTAGATGATTCAATAGAATGCTGATGTCGTCATTGCACAAGCTTGTAAGAGTTGAGTGCTTTGACAATAGCATTCTTTTTTGTTAGAATAGCATCAACATGAAAGCATAAGAAGGGACTGACAGAGTTGTCGTTCCCTTTTGTCTATCTTAGAAGGGGGAAATATGCTGTTTCAGAAAATAAAAGCCTATAAATGGCAGGCTCTAGCTTCCTTAATTATGACAGGTCTAATGGTAACGAGTTCACTCCTGCAACCGCGTTATTTGCAGGAAGTTTTGGAGGCACTGCTAACTGGTAATAATGAAGCTATTTATCATATTGGTTTTTGGTTAATCCTTGTTGCCTTGATTGGTTTGATTGCAGGTGGTATCAATGTTGTGTTAGCCGCCTATATTGCTCAAGGAGTTTCGTCAGACTTACGGGAAGATGCCTTTCGTAAGATTCAAACTTTTTCATACGCCAATATTGAGGAATTTAACGCAGGGAATCTTGTTGTTCGTATGACCAATGACATCAACCAGATTCAAAACGTCGTTATGATGACCTTCCAAATTCTCTTTCGACTACCACTTTTGTTTATCGGTTCCTTTATTCTAGCAGTTGTCACCCTACCTTCTCTATGGTGGGTGCTGGTTCTTATGGTCGTTTTGATCGTTGCTATGACAGGTCTTATGATGGGGATGATGGGACCACGCTTTGCAAAATTCCAGACCTTATTGGAGCGTATCAATGCCATTGCTAAAGAAAATTTACGTGGTGTGCGCGTGGTTAAGTCTTTTGTCCGAGAAAAAGATCAATTTAATAAGTTTACGCAAGTATCAGATGAATTGCTGGGAGAAAACCTTTATATTGGTTATGCCTTTTCTGTTATGCAACCTGCAATGATGTTGATTTCGTATGGGGCTGTTTTTCTCTCAATCTGGCTTGTAGCAGGTATGGCAGAGTCAGATCCATCAGTCGTTGGTTCCATTGCTTCATTTGTAAACTACTTGAGTCAGATTATCTTTACCATCGTTATGGTCGGATTTTTGGGGAATTCAGTCACTCGTGCCATGATTTCCCTCCGTCGTATTCGTGAAATCCTGGATACAGAACCGGCTATGACCTTCAAGGATGTGGAAGATGAAGAATTGGAAGGAAGTCTTAGTTTTGAAAATGTAACCTTCACCTATCCAAATGATGAAGAATCTATCCTAAAAGATGTATCCTTTGATATCGCAGCTGGTGAGATGGTTGGGGTTGTCGGAGCAACCGGTGCAGGTAAATCAACCTTGGCTCAGTTGATTCCACGACTGTTTGATCCTCAACAAGGTTCTATCAAGATTGGAGGAAAGGACATTCGGACAGTTAGTGAAGGGACGCTTCGCAAGACAGTCTCTATCGTCCTACAAAGAGCCATTCTCTTTAGTGGAACCATCGCAGATAATCTCAGACAAGGAAAGGGAGATGCAACAGTTTCAGAGATGGAACGCGCAGCTCGTATCGCCCAGGCGAGTGAATTTATTAGTCGTATGGACTTAGCCTTTGAAAGTCCGGTTGAGGAACGTGGAACCAACTTTTCTGGTGGACAAAAACAAAGGATGTCCATTGCGCGTGGGATTGTTAGTAATCCTAAGATTTTGATTTTTGATGATTCAACCTCCGCCCTTGATGCCAAATCAGAACGTTTGGTCCAAGAAGCCCTCAACAAGGACTTGAAGGGTACGACTACGATTATCATCGCGCAAAAAATTAGCTCTGTTGTTCATGCTGATAAAATTTTAGTGCTTGACCAAGGTCGTTTGATTGGTCAAGGTAAACACGCTGACTTGGTTGCAACAAACCCAGTCTATCGTGAAATTTACGAAACGCAAAAAGGAAAGGAGGAGTAGGATGAAGACATTTGAATTTTTTTGGAACTATTTTAAAGTTTACAAGATATCCTTTGTCGTTGTTATTGCTATGATTATCATTGCAACGGTAGCACAAGCCCTCTTTCCAGTATTTGCAGGTCAAACAGTCACAGAACTAGCCAATTTGGTTATAGCCTATCAAAATGGAAATTCAGATATGGTTTGGCAAAGTCTCTTGGGACTCCTAATTAATCTTGCTTATATTTTGATAGTTTTAGTAGTGTCGAGTCTCATCTATATGGTCTTGATGAGCAGGATTATTGCCGAATCAACAAATGAAATGCGTAAGGGACTTTTTGGCAAGCTTTCTCGCTTGACCGTCTCCTTCTTTGACCGCCATCAAGATGGTGATATCCTGTCACGTTTTACCAGTGATTTGGATAATATTCTCCAAGCTTTTAACGAAAGCCTGGTGTCTGTTATGACCAACATTGCCCTTTATATTGGCTTGCTGATTGTCATGTTTGCAAAAAATATCACCTTGGCTTTAATCACAATTGCCAGCACTCCAATAGCTGTTATCATGTTGTTCTTTATCCTGAAGCTAGCGCGGAAATATACCAACCTCCAACAAAAAGAAGTTGGGAAGCTCAATGCTTATATGGATGAGAGTATCTCTGGACAAAAAGCCGTTATCGTTCAAGGTATTCAAGAAGATGTGATTGCTGGTTTTGTCGAGCAGAATGAACGGGTTCGAAAGGCCACTTTCAAGGGCAGAATGTTTTCAGGAATTCTCTTTCCTGTTATGAACGGGATGAGCTTGGTCAATACAGCAGTAGTTATTTTTGTTGGTTCAGCTGTATTATTGAATGATCAGAGTATCGAGACAGCAACTGCACTTGGTTTGATTGTCATGTTTACTCAGTTTTCGCAACAGTATTACCAACCCATTATCCAATTAGCGGCGAGCTGGGGAAGTTTGCAACTAGCCTTTACAGGTGCAGACCGTATCCAAGAAATGTTTGATGCAGAGGAAGAAATTCGTCCTCAAGATGCTCCAGTCTTTAGCGAATTAAAAGATGGTGTGGAGATTTGTAACGTAGACTTCTCCTATCTCCCAGGGAAACCGATTTTGAAAGATGTTAGCATTTCAGCTCCAAAAGGGAAAATGATTGCGGTAGTTGGTCCGACAGGTTCAGGGAAAACAACCATTATGAACCTCATCAATCGTTTTTATGATGTGGATGCAGGTAGTATCAGCTTTGATGGAACAGATATTCGCGAGTTTGATTTAGACAGTTTGCGAAGTAAGGTGGGAATTGTTCTACAGGATTCTGTTTTGTTTAGTGGAACTATTCGGGACAACATTCGATTTGGTGTACCAGATGCCAGTCAGGAAATGGTAGAAGCAGCTGCTAAGGCTACGCATATCCATGACTACATCGAAAGCTTGCCAGATAAGTATGATACTTTGATTAATGATGACCAGAGCGTCTTCTCAACCGGTCAAAAACAGTTGATTTCTATTGCTCGTACCTTGATGACAGATCCACAGGTGTTAATCTTAGATGAGGCAACATCAAACGTTGATACTGTAACAGAAAGCAAGATTCAAAATGCCATGGAAGCTATCGTGGCAGGAAGAACTAGTTTTGTGATTGCCCATCGCTTAAAAACCATTCTCAATGCCGATCAGATTATTGTCCTTAAGGATGGTGAGGTTATCGAACAAGGAAATCATCACGAATTACTCAAGCTTGGAGGCTTTTACTCCGAACTGTATCACAATCAATTTGTCTTTGAATAATACTCTTCGAAAATCAAATTCAAACCACGTCAGCTTCGCCTTACCGTATATGTGTTACTGACTTCGTCAGTTCTATCCACAACCTCAAAACAGTGTTTTGAGCAACCTGCGGCTAGCTTCCTAGTTTGCTCTTTGATTTTCATTGAGTATAAGCAAAAAAGTTGTCCTAATTTTGGGCAACTTTTTCTGATAAAAAAATTTTATCACGGACTTAAAAAATACATATTAGACAGGAGTGGGGAAGGATGGTAAGATAAGATTATCAATGGAAAACGAAAGGAAATCAGTAATGGCAAGAACGGTTGTTGGAGTTGCAGCAAATCTATGTCCCGTGGACGCAGAAGGAAAAAATATTCATTCATCTGTTTCTTGTAAATTCGCTGAGAGTATTCGTCAGGTTGGCGGACTTCCTTTGGTGATTCCAGTTGGTGATGAGTCAGTTGTCCATGACTACGTAGAAATGATTGACAAGCTTATCTTGACTGGAGGGCAAAATGTCCATCCTCAGTTTTATGGTGAGGAAAAAACGATTGATAGCGATGATTATAACCTAGCTCGAGATGAGTTTGAGCTAGCTCTTCTACAAGAGGCCCTACGTCAGAACAAACCAATTTTAGCCATTTGCCGTGGTGTCCAGCTAGTTAACGTTGCCTTTGGTGGTACGCTCAATCAGGAGATTGAAGGTCATTGGCAAGGCCTACCTTTTGGGACTTCACATTCTATTGAGACAGTTGATGGAAGTGTTGTGTCAAAATTGTTTGGTAAAGAAAGTCAAGTTAATTCAGTCCACCGTCAGAGCATTAAAGACTTAGCTCCAAATTTTCGTGTGACGGCTGTGGATCCACGTGACCAAACTGTTGAAGCAATTGAATCCATTGATGAACACCGTATTATTGGTCTCCAGTGGCATCCAGAATTTCTGGTCAATGAAGAAGATGGCAACTTAGAATTATTTGAGTATTTATTGAATGAATTGTAACGACTAGAAGCCTAGTCGTTTTTTTATTCGTTGTTTACGAATATTTATAGAGTTGTATTTTTACGCAAACGTTTGAATTGTGATAAAAATTGGAAATTTTTAGTATAAAAACTTGAAAAAATTGTTAGTAAGCGTTATGATAGAAAAGAAGAAATTTTGGAGGAATACTATGTCACATATTAAATTTGATTATTCAAAAGTATTAGACAAATTTGTTGCACCACATGAAGTGGAGTACATGCAAGCACAAGTTACAGCAGCAGACGAATTGATCCGTAAAGGAACTGGTGCTGGTAGCGACTTCTTGGGTTGGTTGGACCTTCCTGAAAACTACGACCGCGAAGAATTTGACCGCATCTTGAAAGCTGCTGAGCAAATCAAATCAGACAGCGATGTTTTGGTCGTGATCGGTATCGGTGGATCATACCTTGGAGCGAAAGCAGCCATTGACTTCTTGAACCACCATTTTGCAAACTTGCAAACAAAAGAAGAACGCAAAGCGCCACAAATCCTTTACGCTGGAAACTCAATCTCATCAACTTACCTTGCTGACTTGGTAGAGTATGTTTCAGATAAAGACTTCTCAGTGAACGTGATTTCTAAATCTGGTACAACAACTGAACCAGCCATCGCTTTCCGTGTCTTTAAAGAACTCTTGGTTAAGAAATACGGTCAAGAAGAAGCTAACAAACGTATCTACGCAACTACTGACCGCCAAAAAGGTGCTGTTAAAGTTGAAGCAGATGCTAACGGTTGGGAAACGTTTGTAGTTCCAGACGATATCGGTGGACGCTTCTCAGTATTGACAGCAGTTGGATTGCTTCCAATTGCTGCATCAGGTGCAGACATCAAAGCCCTTATGGAAGGTGCTAACGCAGCTCGTAAAGATTACACTTCAGACAAACTTTCAGAAAACGAAGCTTACCAATATGCTGCAGTGCGTAACATCCTTTACCGTAAAGGCTATGCAACTGAAATCTTGGTAAACTACGAGCCATCACTTCAATACTTCTCAGAATGGTGGAAACAATTGGCTGGTGAGTCAGAAGGGAAAGACCAAAAAGGTATTTACCCAACTTCAGCTAACTTCTCAACAGACTTGCACTCATTGGGTCAATTTATCCAAGAAGGAACTCGTATCATGTTTGAAACAGTTGTCCGTGTTGACAAACCTCGTAAGAACGTGATCATCCCTACTTTGGAAGAAGACCTTGACGGACTTGGATACCTTCAAGGAAAAGACGTTGACTTCGTTAACAAAAAAGCGACTGACGGTGTTCTTCTTGCCCACACTGACGGTGACGTACCAAACATGTATGTGACTCTTCCTGAGCAAGATGCCTTCACTCTTGGCTACACAATCTACTTCTTCGAATTGGCCATTGCCCTTTCAGGTTACTTGAATGCGATTAACCCATTTGACCAACCAGGTGTTGAAGCATACAAACGCAATATGTTTGCCCTTCTTGGTAAACCAGGATTTGAAGAATTGAGCAAAGAACTCAACGCTCGTCTATAATAGAGCTGAAAAGAGTGGTTTTACCACTCTTTTTGCTTTTTCTCGAAAAGAGAAATTGGACTCTGGCAAGACTTGTGATATAATATAGAGAGCAAAAAGGCAGACGCCTAGAGACTTTATAGGAGAAGATATGTCAAAAGATATTCGTGTGCGTTATGCACCAAGTCCAACTGGACTACTACACATCGGAAATGCCCGTACAGCATTGTTTAACTACTTGTATGCACGCCATCATGGTGGAACTTTTATCATTCGTATCGAAGATACTGACCGTAAGCGCCACGTCGAAGACGGAGAACGTTCACAGCTTGAAAACCTTCGTTGGTTGGGCATGGATTGGGATGAAAGTCCAGAGACTCATGAAAACTACCGCCAATCAGAGCGTTTGGAACTCTATCAAAAATATATCGACCAATTGCTTGCTGAAGGGAAAGCCTACAAATCTTACGTCACTGAAGAAGAGTTGGCGGCTGAACGTGAACGCCAAGAAGCAGCCGGTGAAACACCTCGCTACATCAATGAATACCTTGGTATGAGTGAAGAGGAGAAAGCAGCTTACATCGCAGAACGTGAAGCAGCTGGTATCATTCCAACGGTTCGTTTAGCAGTCAATGAGTCTGGTATCTACAAATGGCATGATATGGTTAAAGGCGATATCGAATTTGAAGGTGGCAATATCGGTGGGGACTGGGTTATCCAAAAGAAAGATGGCTACCCAACTTACAACTTTGCCGTTGTGATCGATGACCACGACATGCAAATCTCTCACGTCATTCGTGGAGACGACCACATTGCTAACACACCAAAACAGCTTATGGTTTATGAAGCACTCGGATGGGAAGCGCCAGAATTTGGTCATATGACCTTGATTATCAACTCTGAAACTGGTAAGAAGTTGTCTAAACGTGATACCAATACTCTTCAGTTCATCGAAGACTATCGTAAGAAAGGTTACCTTCCAGAAGCAGTCTTTAACTTTATCGCCCTTCTTGGTTGGAATCCTGGTGGAGAAGACGAAATCTTCTCTCGTGAAGAACTCATCAAGCTCTTTGATGAAAACCGTCTCAGCAAGTCTCCAGCAGCCTTCGACCAAAAGAAAATGGACTGGATGAGCAATGAGTACATTAAGAATGCGGATCTTGAGACTATCTTTGAAATGGCAAAACCATTCCTTGAAGAAGCAGGACGTTTGACAGACAAGGCTAAAAAATTGGTGGAACTCTACAAACCACAAATGAAGTCAGTGGACGAAATCGTTCCATTGACAGACCTCTTCTTCTCAGACTTCCCAGAATTGACAGAAGCTGAACGAGAAGTCATGGCTGGTGAAACGGTGCCAACTGTACTTGAAGCCTTCAAAGCAAAACTTGAAGCCATGTCAGACGATGAGTTTGTGGTAGAAAATATCTTCCCACAAATCAAAGCAGTCCAAAAAGAAACTGGTATCAAAGGGAAAAACCTCTTCATGCCAATCCGTATCGCTGTTTCAGGTGAAATGCATGGTCCTGAATTGCCAGATACCATCTACTTGCTTGGACGTGAAAAATCAATCCAACACATTGAAAAAATGTTGGAAGAAATTGCGAAATAATCTGGCGAAATTAAATTTCCTTCTAGATATTTGTAGAAGTAAAATCTGAGAGAATCACCTGGTTCTCTCTTTTTTATGAACATAGTAAAATCTATTAAATGTATGAGAAAGGATACTTTTAGGAATCCCTTTTAAAAAAAGCAATTTTTATATATACTTATTTGAAAATGCAAAAGTTTTAGTGTATAATACTAAGTGACAGGGCAGGGAAAAGAAGTCAGTGATATGGTAAAATTCTTTACAAACAGACTCGAATTAGCCCAGACATCGTCTATGTTGTTTGTTGAGTCGACTTATTTTTTCTTTGCGTTTTGCTGGACACAGGAAGAAATTCATGAGTTCATGCAACTATCATCCATAACGATGCCTTCGTTTTCGATTCGAAGTTTATATGCGAGACTTTAGATTTAGATGTATATCTTACTAGAGGTGCATATTTTTCTCTTTCTTCTCCCAAAAATAGAAAGAAATCGACCTTGCTCTGTTTACCTTGCGTTAAGCAAGGTTTTTTTGTGGAATAGTAGTGGGCGATTTACGATTTTTCTATCAAGTGGTATAATATTAACTATCCTGATGAATTGAGGAAATCAAATGAAAGAATTTAACAAATCAATCAAATTAGAGCATGTGGCTTATGATATTCGTGGACCAGTTCTTGAGGAAGCCATGCGTATGCGAGCAAATGGAGAAAAAATCCTCCGTTTGAATACAGGGAACCCAGCTGAGTTTGGTTTTACCGCACCAGATGAGGTTATCCATGATTTGATTATGAATGCGCGTGATAGTGAAGGTTATTCAGATTCAAAAGGTATCTTTTCAGCCCGCAAAGCTATTATGCAGTACTGTCAGCTCAAAAAATTCCCAAATGTAGGTATTGATGATATCTATCTTGGAAATGGTGTTAGTGAGCTAATTGTTATGTCCATGCAAGGTCTCTTGGACAATGGCGATGAAGTCTTGGTTCCAATGCCTGACTACCCACTTTGGACAGCTGCAGTTAGCTTGGCTGGAGGAAATGCCGTTCACTACGTCTGTGATGAAGAAGCTGAATGGTATCCAGACCTAGATGACATTAAGTCTAAGATTAGTTCAAATACTAAGGCTATCGTTTTGATCAATCCAAATAATCCAACGGGAGCCCTCTATCCCAAAGAGCTCTTGTTAGATATTATTGAGATTGCTCGTCAAAATGACTTGATTATCTTTGCGGATGAAATTTACGACCGTATGGTTATGGACGGCAATGTCCACACACCAGTAGCAAGTTTGGCTCCAGACCTTTTCTGTGTCAGCATGAATGGTCTGTCTAAATCTCACCGCATCGCTGGTTTCCGTGTAGGTTGGATGGTCTTGTCTGGGCCTAAACATCATGTAAAGGGCTATATTGAAGGTCTCAACATGCTTTCAAACATGCGCCTTTGTTCCAACGTCTTGGCTCAACAGGTTGTTCAAACTTCACTAGGTGGTCACCAATCGGTGGACGAATTACTCTTACCAGGTGGTCGTATCTACGAGCAAAGAAACTTCATTTATAATGCCATTCAAGATATCCCAGGTTTGTCTGCGGTTAAACCTAAAGCGGGTCTTTATATCTTCCCTAAAATTGACCGCAATATGTACCGTATCGATGATGATGAACAGTTTGTCCTTGATTTCTTGAAACAAGAAAAAGTACTTTTGGTTCACGGACGAGGCTTTAACTGGAAAGAACCAGATCACTTCCGTATCGTTTATCTGCCACGCGTAGATGAGTTAGCCCAAATCCAAGAAAAGATGACACGTTTCTTGAAGCAGTATCGTAGATAAGGCTTTCATAGCAAAAAAGCTGGAAACATTTGCCAGAGCTATTGACAAATGCGAAAGAATCAGATAGAATAGTAAAGTATGTTTAGTAACTGATCACTTTATAGCCGGCTAAACGAATACAAAATCTATGAGGAGGTATTCATCGTGAAACGTACTTATCAACCAAGTAAACTACGTCGTGCGCGCAAACACGGATTCCGTAACCGTATGTCAACTAAAAACGGTCGTCGCGTATTGGCAGCTCGTCGTCGTAAAGGACGCAAAGTTTTGGCTGCATAATCCAAACGAATTCAACAAAGAAGTCAGTAGGAACTCGAGTCTACTGGCTTTTCTGTTGCCTAAAAAAGTGAATTTTCTAAAATACCTTTTTTAGAATAAAAACTTCAGCAGATGTATTGGAAAGACAACATATAGAAAAAAGCTCAAAATCAGAAGGTGAATTTCTGATTTTGAGCTTTTCTTTATTCTTTCAAATGATATGAATAGCTGGCAACGACGACATCTTCGTGCCATCTGAGAGCATATTTTAATTTGAGGCTCATTTGATTGTGTAGGATATTTTGCCAAGGTTTGTTAGGGATAAATTGGGGTACTAGAACTGTGACTGTGTAGTTCTTTTTCTTGGCTTCTTGAGAGATTTTACGAACATAGCGAACTGTAGGTGTGATGATATCGCGATAGCTAGTATTAATGTTTTTTAGAGTGATATTTGGGAAGTAGTCGGCAAATTCTTGGAGGATTTCTTGGTCTTTTTCCTCAGTTTCCTTGGTGGAAATGTGCATCGCCAAAACCTCATCTCCAATACTTTGCGCGTAATTAATCGCTCCGACGCTGACTCGAGTGACATTTCCTACTAAGACAAGGACGACATTGCCATCGTAGGTTTTCTTTTGAATTCCTTCATAAAGTCGAAGCTGTTTGGCCACTTTTTGGTAATGACTGTGGATAGACAAAAAGAGGAAGGTTAAGACTAGGATAATTGGGAAGAAGGGCCAGATATCTCCAAGTCTGAAGAAGAGTAAGATAAGAACGATAGCATAACAAATGATGGCACCGAGGATATTTGCAAAGGCAGATTTTAAGAAATGAGAACCTTTTTCTTTTTTCCAGTGGCGAATCATCCCTGTTTGAGAAAGTGCAAAAGGAACAAAAACTCCAATAGTATAGAGAGGGATCAAGCGTTCTGTATTTCCGTTAAAAATGAGCAGAAGGATCATAGCGCCAAAGGCCAAGGTTAGGATACCGTTTGAGTAACCTAGGCGATCTCCTTTTTCCATAAAAAGATGGGGCATGTACTTGTTTTTAGCCATATTGTAAGCCAACATTGGAAAGGCAGAAAAACCAGTATTTGCAGCTACGGCTAGGATTAGGGCAGTTGAAAATTGGAAGAGATAATAAACAATCTGACCGAGAGCTGAATCCCCTAAAATTCCTTTAGCCATTTGTGAGAGGATTGTTTCTCCGTGTTGAGGTGTAATTCCCATCCAGTAATTTAAGAAGGTAATCCCTGCAAAGAGAAATCCAAGAATAAGAGACATGATAGTAAGCGTTTGGGCTGCGTTTTTCTCTTTGGGAGTCTTGAAAAATGGAACAGCATTTGAGATAGCTTCAACTCCAGTTAGTGAAGCTGAACCGCTGGTAAAGGCTCTTAAAATCAGGACGATTGAGAGACTTGGGACAGTTTGACCAATTGCAGAAGTTGCATGATAGCTGAGAGAACCAGTCAATAGTTGGAAGATACCAAACAATAAGAGGAAGACCGTGCTAAAGATAAAGAGATAGACAGGGATCATCAGAGAACTAGCAGATTCCCTCAAGCCTCGCAGATTCAAAAGCATGAGTAAACAGACCAAAAAAATGGAGATGTGGAGGTTGTAGGGGTGGAGGGCAGGCAGTGCTGCTGTGATCGCATCAGCTCCTGCAGCCACGGATACGGCTACTGTTAGCATATAGTCAACAAGCAAGCTTCCACCGGCAATCAAACCGAGCTCAGGAGAAAGATTTTCTCGTGTTACCATATAGGCACCCCCACCTTGAGGGTAGGCGTGAATGATTTGTCGGTAAGAAATGGTTAGACTAGCAAGTAGCAAGAGGACAAAAATGCCGATAGGGAGACTCCACCAAATAGCAAGTGGAGATAGGCTAGCCAAGACAAGGACGACCTGCTCAGGTCCATAGGCGATAGATGAAAGGGCATCGCTTGAGAGCATTGCAAGTGCCTGTGTTTTTCCAAGTAGTCCTCCCTCGCCTTCAGTCAAGGACTTAAGGGGACGACCAATAAAGGTATATTTTAATTTCGTAAACATTTTCTTTCCTTTTCTGAAAATTTCAACAAGAGTTATTATACTGCTATGAAAATAAGTCGTCAAGAAAAAGTGAGTGATTTTAAAATATTTTTTCCTATAAGGATGAGAGCAGTTTTTTGGTATAATAGAAGGTAGAAAAAACGAGGGAATATAAATGATTTTTGATACTCATACCCACTTGAATGTGGAAGAATTTTTGGGACGCGAAGAAGAAGAACTTGCCTTAGCGGCTGAAATGGGTGTAACTCGGATGAATATTGTTGGTTTTGACAAACCGACTATTGAGCGGGCGCTAGAACTAGCAGATAAGTACGATCAACTCTATGCGACTATTGGTTGGCATCCGACAGAAGCAGGGGCCTATACAAGGGAAGTTGAGAATTACTTACTGGAAAAACTAAAACATCCTAAAGTGGTTGCCTTGGGTGAGATTGGTTTAGACTATCACTGGATGACAGCTCCTAAAGAAGTGCAGGAGCAAGTTTTCCGTCGTCAGATTCAGCTATCTAAGGAACTGGACTTTCCTTTTGTGGTTCACACACGTGATGCGCTCGAAGATACCTATGAAATTATTAAGAGTGAGGGAGTTGGTCCACGTGGCGGCATCATGCATTCCTTCTCAGGTTCTCTGGAGTGGGCCGAGAAGTTTGTGGAGCTTGGCATGACCATTTCCTTTTCTGGAGTGGTGACCTTTAAAAAAGCAACAGACATTCAGGAAGCAGCCAAAGAGTTACCTTTGGATAAGATTTTGGTAGAAACGGATGCGCCTTATTTAGCCCCAGTACCCAAGCGTGGGCGTGAAAATAAGACAGCTTACACGCGCTATGTAGTGGACTTTATAGCCGACTTGCGTGGCATGACGACAGAAGAATTGGCTGCTGCGACAAGTGCTAATGCAGAACGAATCTTTGGATTGGAACGTAAATCATGAAAGAGAAAATTTCCCAAGTCATCGTAGTCGAAGGACGTGATGATACGGCCAATCTCAAACGTTACTTTGACGTTGAGACCTATGAGACTCGCGGATCGGCTATCAATGAAGAAGATTTTGGACGAATCCAACGTCTACACGAACGTCATGGGGTGATTGTCTTTACAGATCCTGATTTTAATGGAGAGCGCATTCGTCGGATGATTATGACGGCCATTCCGACAGTTCAGCACGCCTTTCTCAAACGTGATGAAGCTGTTCCCAAGTCCAAGACCAAGGGACGTTCCCTAGGAATCGAACATGCCAGTTATGAAGACTTGAAAACAGCACTGGCTCAAGTAACAGAGCAATTTGAAGTAGAAAGTGACTTTGATATTAGCCGTAGTGACTTGATCCGCCTTGGTTTTCTAGCTGGAGCAGACAGCCGAAAACGCAGAGAATATCTAGGAGAGAATCTTCGTATCGGTTATTCCAATGGTAAACAACTTCTCAAGCGTTTAGAATTATTTGGCATCAGTCTAGCTGAAGTTGAAGATGCCATGAAATCGTATGAGAATTGAGAAACCGTCCCAAAATGTAGGGGGAATATGATACAATAGAAGTAATCATATACGGTTTAATCAGGCTTGATAGCAAGCATTAGAAAAGTGCTCCACAGGATTAGCCTTGTGTGGAGTTAATGAGGAAAAGTTATGGGAATCTTTGATTTTTTAAAAAAGACGGAAACTGCAGAGGCAACTGAAATAGCTGAAGCACAGAAAGAAAGAGAAGAATCTAAAAACAATGCATGTATTGGAGTTTTAGATTTGTTCCCAATGAAGGAAACGAATCAATTATTGATTGTTGGGAGTTTAGAAGGGACTCTCAAGGTTGGGGATCAGTTGCAGTTTTGCAATCCTGACCAAGGAATGGATGCTCTTGGTACTGTAGAGGTTAAAAAACTTAGCAGTCAAAACAAAGATGCAGATAGTCTTACTGATGAAGTTCTCGCGCATCTAGTGGTTGATAGGCTTCCTTCTTTGGATAAATTGAAAAAAGGAAGTGTGCTCTTTAGTTCAGGTGTTGAGGAAGAGCAAAAATTATCAAGCTATTCAGATGCTCTGTATCGTGCTTTTGTAGCCATCCAAGAAGGTCAATTGACTAATGAAGACTATTTGGCAGCTAGCCTTGATGACAGCGTAGAGATTTTACGTCTCTTTTTATGGAAATGCCGTCAAAATCAGGAAACTGAAAGTGAAGAAAGCTATCAAGCCAACACTCGTAAGTTGGAACGCCTAGCGGAAATCGTTAAAGATAAGCTCTTAGCAGCAGATGCAGTTTATGCTGTTTATTCGGAAAAAACAGGCGAACCCTATCTTTTCTCAACGACCTATGATAGGGGAGAAGAGGGGTATCTCTGTACGGATCCCATGATCATGCTTTTGACGCCATCTTGGTATCGCCAATTCAATGAAACCATTGATAGTCGACCAAACTCTGTCGTAAAACTGATTGAAAATACGGAAGATAAAAAAGGGATTGAGAATTTCCTTGGAATAGCCTTTTACTTAAATGGTGCCTTGGGAGCAATCTTTAATTCCAAGGAAGTCAGCATCAGTGCCTCGGCTTTGGTTCAAAAACCAGATTATTCTAATTTGCCAGAAATACAAGTTCCTGTAATGAATCCTGACTTGGTAAGATGGATGCTGTTGATGGGACAATTGGATAGCCCGACGACAGAAGATGAAGAAGTAATTTATAAGCTCTATTATAAGTTCTTTTCAGAAGCTATACCGAAAGCTAAATTCCTAATTCCTCTAGATGCGGCTTCGGAATTTAAGGGCGATAGTCAGGAAGGAAATTCCTTCGTTTTAGAAAAAGATTCTAGTTTCAACATTCCAGTTAAAGAAGGAAAAGATGGGCGAAACTCTGTGCCGGTATTTACTGATTGGAAACGCCTGCGAATGGTCTTTGACGAAAAATGGAATGGCATGATTGAAGAAGCAGGAGGCATGATTGAAATTTTTGACTATGCCATTAATCCAACGGAGTATTATGAAGCGGGTGCCTATGTTAGTCTAACAGCTTTTAAAGAGATGCAAAAGCTTGGCGAGGAACTAGAAGGCAGAGCTAAAGATTAGAGAGTTTCTTTACATTGGGAAACTATATGGTTTTATCTACATCCTACTTGAACCACTAACCTTTTTCAAAGATTGTGAAAGGAAATGATATGGCAAATAGAAGTTATATTTACTTAAAAAACGGAAATGAAGCTCGTATCTTAACAGAAGGCATCTACACAATACCCTATTTTTGGCAATTGTTTTGGGATGAAGAAGATTTAAAAGCTCCGATTGCTCTCTGGAAAACAGCAGAAAAACTCGAAGAAGATGAAGAGCAAGCAGAAAGATTTTACCAAGAGCAGAATGTAGATATCTTGCTTTCTATTGAAAAATTCCAACAGAATGCCCTCAAAAACCGATCTTTTTTAGAAGAGAATGCCCCGCAATCCGTGCAACTATATGATGACTTTGTCCGTTATATTCTTGCAAACGTCAAAGACGGTGATGTGCTCGGATTTGATCTTTTAGATGTTGTTTTTATGGACCAAGTGTCTGTTGTTTCTGATAAACTGTTAAAAAATATCCGGGCTATTCGGGAAAATCAACCCAAAGATTTAGATTTTTCTTTGACAGAAGAGAACTTAATTGGTCTTGCTATGGGCTTTCCTGATTATTATGCTTCAGAATTATTGCCAGAAGACAATATTCTAGATTCGGTTGCCTATCAGGATGAACTGAAGAAAACGAACCCCCAAGAAGATAAGAAAGTGCTTGATATGACTGGATCTGATTCAAAAGGGAACAAGCCTCGTGTTCTTTTAGTGTTTTGGATTTTGTTGGCACTAGGAATTATGTGGGTTTTATATATTATTTTTAGCTAATAAATAGAAAAGAGAATAAATGAGAATTGCAGATTATAGCGTGACCAAGGCAGTGCTGGAGCGTCACGGTTTTACCTTTAAAAAGTCCTTCGGGCAAAATTTCCTGACGGATACCAATATCCTTCAAAAAATTGTGGATACGGCTGAGATTGATGACCAGGTCAATGTCATTGAGATCGGGCCGGGTATTGGTGCCTTGACGGAATTTTTGGCTGAGCGTGCAGCTGAAGTTATGGCCTTTGAGATTGACCATCGCTTGGTACCAATCCTAGCGGATACCTTGCGGGATTTTGACAATGTGACCGTAGTCAACGAGGACATTCTAAAAGTTGACCTAGCGCAACATATCCAGAATTTCAAAAATCCTGACTTGCCCATCAAGGTAGTGGCAAACTTGCCTTATTACATCACGACACCTATTCTCATGCACTTGATCGAAAGTGGGATTCCTTTTAGTGAGTTTGTGGTCATGATGCAAAGAGAAGTGGCGGATCGTATCTCTGCTAAGCCAAATACCAAGGCTTACGGTAGCTTGTCGATTGCCGTTCAGTATTACATGACAGCTAAGGTTGCCTTTATTGTACCTCGTACGGTCTTTGTGCCAGCACCAAATGTGGATTCAGCTATCCTGAAAATGGTACGTCGTCCAGAACCGGTTGTAGCAGTAAAAGATGAGAACTTCTTCTTTAAGGTTTCCAAGGCTAGTTTCACCCATCGTCGTAAGACCTTGTGGAATAACTTGACAGGTTACTTTGGCAAGACTGAGGAAGTTAAGGATAAGTTGACTAGGGCTTTGGACCAGGCCGGACTATCCCCAAGTGTACGCGGTGAAGCTCTTGGCTTAGAAGAATTTGCCAGTCTAGCAGATGCGCTTAAAGGACAAGGACTCTAAGATGCAAGGACAAATCATTAAAGCTTTGGCCGGCTTCTACTATGTGGAAAGTGATGGTCAGGTTTATCAAACACGTGCGCGTGGAAATTTCCGTAAAAAGGGGCATACGCCCTATGTTGGAGATTGGGTAGATTTTTCTGCGGAGGAAAATTCCGAAGGTTATATTCTCAAGATTCATGAACGAAAAAATAGTCTGGTTCGCCCACCCATTGTCAATATTGACCAAGCTGTGGTTATCATGTCTGTTAAAGAACCTGACTTTAATAGCAACTTGCTGGATCGCTTCTTGGTCCTTTTGGAGCACAAGGGCATTCACCCTATTGTCTATATTTCCAAAATGGACTTACTAGAGGATAAGAGAGAACTGGATTTCTACGAGAAAACCTATGATGCTATTGGTTACGATTTTGTGACGAGTAAAGAAGAACTTTTACCCTTGTTGACAGGCAAGGTTACGGTCTTTATGGGGCAGACGGGTGTTGGAAAGTCAACTCTCCTCAATAAAATCGCACCTGACCTTAATCTTGAAACAGGAGAAATCTCAGACAGTCTGGGTCGCGGTCGCCATACTACTCGAGCTGTTAGTTTTTACAATCTCAATGGTGGTAAAATCGCAGATACTCCAGGATTTTCATCGCTAGATTATGAAGTGACAACAGCAGAAGACCTTAATCAAGCCTTTCCAGAAATTGCTAGTGTCAGTCGAGACTGCAAGTTCCGTACATGTACTCATACCCATGAGCCTTCTTGCGCGGTTAAACCTGCAGTAGAAGAGGGCATCATTGCTACCTTCCGTTTTGACAACTATTTGCAATTCCTCAGTGAGATTGAAAATCGTAGAGAAACTTATAAAAAAGTCAGCAAAAAAATTCCAAAATAAGGAGAAGCCTATGTCTCAATACAAGATTGCTCCGTCAATTCTGGCAGCAGATTATGCCAACTTTGAACGTGAAATTAAACGCCTAGAGGCAACCGGGGCAGAATACGCCCATATCGATATCATGGATGGTCATTTTGTGCCACAAATTAGTTTTGGTGCAGGTGTGGTCGAGGCTCTTCGTCCCCACAGCAAGATGGTCTTTGATTGCCACTTGATGGTATCAAATCCCGAACATCATTTAGAAGATTTTGCGCGTGCAGGAGCGGATATTATCAGCATCCATGCAGAAGCAACACCTCATATCCATGGCGCTCTTCAAAAGATTCGTTCTTTGGGAGTGAAGCCTTCTGTTGTCATTAACCCTGGTACGCCTGTTGAGTCTATCAAGCACGTGCTTCACTTAGTTGATCAAGTCTTGGTCATGACCGTAAACCCAGGTTTCGGCGGACAAGCATTTCTGCCAGAAACCATGGATAAGATACGTGAATTGGTTTCCCTTCGTGAGGAAAAAGATTTGAACTTTGAAATTGAAGTGGATGGTGGGATTGATGATCAGACCATTGCTCAAGCCAAAGAAGCTGGTGCAACAGTTTTTGTAGCGGGATCTTATGTCTTTAAGGGAGATGTCAATGAACGAGTGCAAGCTCTCAGAAAAGAACTGGACTAGAGTTGCAGTTTTTGCAGGCGGAGACCGCGGTCACTATCGGACAGATTTTGACTGCTTTGTCGGTGTGGATCGAGGCTCACTTTGGGTACTGGAGGAAAAACTTCCTCTTGCTTTAGCCGTTGGGGATTTTGATTCTGTGACTGTAGAAGAACGTCATTTGATTCAAAAACGTGCCCATCATTTTGTTCAAGCCCAGCCAGAAAAAGATGATACCGATCTGGAACTGGCGCTTTTAACGATTTTTGAAAAAAGTCCTCAAGCTCAGGTCACCATTTTTGGTGCCCTAGGTGGTCGCATTGACCATATGTTAGCTAATGTCTTTCTACCCAGCAATCTTAAATTGGCGCCCTATATGCGTCAAATAGAGATTGAGGATGGGCAAAATTTGATTCGTTACTGTCCAGAAGGAATCAGTCGACTTGAACCACGTTCGGACTATGATTATTTGGCCTTTATGCCTGTGAGGGATAGTCGTTTGACAATACTCGGTGCCAAGTATGAACTGACAGAGGAGAATTTTTTCTTTAAGAAAGTTTACGCTTCTAACGAATATATAGATAGGGAAGTGTCAGTGACTTGCCCAGATGGCTATGTGGTCGTCTTGCATAGCAAAGATAGGAGGTAGGATGGAAAGTTTACTTGTTGTTTTATTAGTTGCTAATCTAGCCGGCCTCTTTCTCATTTGGCAAAGGCAGGACAAGCAGGAAAAATATCTGACCAAGAGCTTGGAGGATCAGGCAGATAACCTATCAGACCAGCTAGATTATCGATTTGAACAAGCTCGACAAGCTAGTCAGCTGGATCAAAAAAATCTTGAAGTGGCTGTCAGTGACCGTTTGCAGGAGGTGCGGATTGAATTGCACCAGGGTCTGACACAGGTGCGCCAAGAGATGAACGAAAACCTTCTCCAAACCAGAGATAAGACTGACCAACGACTACAGGCCTTGCAGGAGTCAAATGAGCAACGCTTGGAACAGATGCGCCAAACGGTCGAGGAAAAGCTAGAAAAGACCTTGCAGACACGCTTGCAGGCCTCCTTTGAGACGGTTTCTAAACAACTGGAATCTGTCAATCGAGGTCTGGGTGAAATGCAAACTGTTGCGCGAGATGTCGGTGCGCTAAATAAAGTTCTTTCTGGGACTAAAACGCGAGGAATTCTAGGTGAATTACAACTGGGACAGATTATTGAAGATATCATGACACCTGCCCAGTATGAACGAGAATTTGCAACGGTTGAAAACTCTAGTGAACGTGTGGAATACGCCATCAAGTTACCAGGGCAAGGTGACCAGGAATATGTCTACCTCCCGATTGATTCTAAGTTTCCTCTGGCGGATTATTACCGTCTGGAAGAAGCCTATGAAGCAGGTGATAAGGATGAAATCGAGCGCTGCCGTAAGTCTCTCTTAGCAAGCGTCAAGCGTTTTGCCAAGGATATCAAGAGTAAGTACCTGGCACCACCTCGGACAACTAATTTTGGAGTCTTGTTTGTTCCGACAGAAGGTCTCTATTCGGAAATCGTTCGCAATCCGATTTTCTTTGATGATTTGAGACGAGAGGAGCAAATTATCGTTGCAGGGCCAAGTACCTTGTCGGCTCTTCTTAACTCCTTATCAGTTGGCTTCAAGACTCTTAATATCCAAAAGAGTGCTGACCATATCAGTAAAACCCTAGCTAGTGTCAAAACAGAATTTGGCAAGTTTGGAGGGATTCTGGTCAAGGCACAAAAACATCTCCAACATGCCTCTGGCAATATTGATGATTTATTAAACCGTCGTACTACAGCTATCGAGCGAACGCTTCGTCACATTGAGTTATCAGAAGGTGAGCCTGCGCTTGATTTGCTACAAATCCAAGAAGATGAGGAAGAATATGAAGATTAGTCACATGAAGAAAGATGAGCTTTTTGAAGGCTTTTACCTGATCAAGTCAGCTGACCTGAGACAGACACGTGCTGGGAAAAACTACCTAGCCTTCACCTTCCAAGATGATAGTGGAGAAATCGAAGGGAAGCTCTGGGATGCTCAACCCCACAATGTTGAAACCTTTACAGCAGGGAAAGTAGTCCATATGCAAGGTCGTCGTGAAGTGTACAACAATACGCCTCAGGTTAATCAAATCACCCTTCGCTTACCACAACCTGGCGAACCAAATGACCCAGCGGACTTCAAGGTTAAATCTCCAGTAGATGCCAAAGAGATTCGTGAGTATATGGCGCAGATGATTTTTAAAATTGAAAATCCAATTTGGCAGCGAATTGTTCGGAATCTCTACACTAAGTATGACAAGGAATTCTACTCCTATCCAGCTGCTAAGACCAACCATCATGCCTTTGAAACAGGTCTTGCTTATCATACAGCTACTATGGTTCGTTTAGCAGAAGCAATTGCAGATGTTTATCCTCAACTCAATAAGAGCTTGCTCTACGCGGGGATTATGTTGCACGATCTGGCCAAGGTTATTGAGTTGACAGGTCCTGACCAGACAGAGTACACAGTAAGAGGAAACCTTATCGGTCATATCGCTCTGATTGATAGCGAAATTACCAAAGCGGTAATGGAACTTGGCATTGATGATACCAGAGAAGAAGTTGTACTTCTTCGCCATGTCATTCTCAGTCATCATGGTCTCCTTGAGTATGGTAGTCCAGTTCGTCCTCGAGTGATGGAAGCAGAAATTATTCATATGATTGATAATTTGGATGCCAGCATGATGATGATGACAACAGCTCTGGCCCTTGTTGATGAGGGAGAAATGACCAATAAAGTCTTTGCTATGGACAATCGTTCCTTCTACAAGCCAAAATTAGACTAGAAACTAAAAAAATGAACTTTATTTAGGCAATAAAGTTCGTTTTTTTGCTTTTGTGTGATATAATGAGAAAAAGACTAATACTCTTCTAAAATCAAATTCAAACCACGTCAGCTTTGCCTTG